>JAAYAK010000224.1 GCA_012719415.1 Syntrophorhabdus sp. | reverse complement strand
TGGGACCTCAACGGATAAGCGAAATTCTCTGGCGCGTTGCAGGGGCGGATATGACGAACCCGCGGGACAGCGCTGTCTATCTGCTCAACCTCGGGGAGCCGGTGCTTATCGATTGCGGGTCAGGGCATGGTCTCGACCGCATGGTCGACAATATTCAGAAGGCAGGTTTCAATCCCGACGGCATCAAGACGCTCATCATGACCCACTGCCATGTCGACCATGTCGGTGCAGCACCGCTCCTGCGGTCCCGTTTCGGCACACGGCTCGTCATCCACGAGAAGGATGCGGAGATCCTCGAGCGCGGGGACATACGGCTCACCGCGGCCTTCTGCTTCGATGTCGACCTCAAACCTCTTGCCGTTGACAGAAAGCTCACCGGAGAAACGGGAACACTCCGCTTCGGAGCCTGCGACCTCACGTGGCTCCACACACCGGGTCACACACCCGGATCCATTTCCCTTTACATGGATGTGGAAGGTGAGCGCATCCTCTTCGCCCAGGACATCGGGGCCCCCCTACTCACCGAGTTCGACTGCGACCCTGAGGCCTGGCTCGAATCCATCGGCAAGCTCTTCGCCCTTGAGGCCGACATCCTCTGCGACGGCCATTCAGGCGCTTACGGCCCAAAGGACGTCGTCAGGCAGTACCTCGAATACTGTCTCGCTTCACAGTACCGGCAAGGTTACATCACCGGCGAGTGACAGGCGGGAGACGGCACCAATGGCTTTCATGATCTCCTGATCGGCAAGGACCTTCTACACGTCAGGTTCATTCTGCACAGACAGGATCAGGGCCATTATCCCGGGACTGGCCAGCATCTCCTTCCGCAGCACCTGAACCTCAGGGGAGGTCTCCTGGCTCCCGGCCCTCGCGCCGACGAAAAGGAAGAGAAGACAGACACAGGCAATAGCAACCTGCCTCATAGACAACCCCCTTCAACTGGAGTAACAAACCATGGCACAGGATGGCAAAGGGGAAAACCATCTGACGACCCCAGGCAGGTCCCGGACACCGGGAACGCGGGACACCCCCAGAGCATCGGGTGTAACAGCTCAATCCCTGTCATCGAAAAGGATGACACGGAAATTGTTGAAACAATTATGCAATAATCATAGTTTCTGCGACAGACAACGCGGATTCGCCTGATTATCCTATAACAATGAGTATTGAGTCACGTTCGGATCCAAGGCTTGCGTGTACCTGCAACGGTCGATCATTTCGGAGGCTGTCGTACCGAAATAGGACATGTGTCGGGGTCGAAATGATCAAAAGGAGGTGCAGGCGGTCACTGTCAGGATCATAGAGGAAGAGCTGCAAACACTTTTTTAGAACAAGGAGAGAGAACTATGAAAAAAACAATCGTGTTGACAGTGTTGGTCGCGATAGCGACCGTTTTCCTTCTTTCCCTGGGAGCCGGCACCGTTAAGGCTCAGGCAGGCGGCGGAGGGGCCCAGGACCAGCCGCCAGCGCCGGCCTGGAGGGCACAGATGGAGGCCGCGGATCTGATGATATCCGAGGCGGAGAAGACCAAGAAGCGATGCGAGGAGGAGATTGCCAGGGCACAGGAGATGAAGAAGAGGGCCCAGGAAGGACGGGCCAAGGCGATGGCGGCCGGCGGGACCGCGACAGACCGGCCTCAGTATCCATGGGTGACCATGGAGCAAGCAGCAGACAAGATGATTGCGGACGCCTTGAAGACGATCGAACGCTGCGACCTGCAAATAAAGAAGGGCCGGGCTTTGAGAACAGAGGCGGAGAACGAGCTGAAGAAACTGGGGCAGTAGGAACAAGGGCTTCCGAGACCCGACGGCTGCAAAGCGGTGAACACAGGGAGGCCTCCCGGACTCCATGTTCCCGGAAGGATCCTTCCCTGTTCCCCTTTGCCTTTCGGGCTCATATCAATGGCCGCGGAGGGTGGTATGAGGATCAAGAGGGCGATCGCCTTGCTCTGTGTGGCGACCGTGCTGTATGCCTGCTTTCAGGTATTGCCGGCTGGAATGGCCTCTTTCGCCCAGACGAGCCAGGTGTCGTACTCGGACAAACGGATGCCTCTGCCCGCCTTTGAGTTGCCTCTTCCCCAGGATCAGTCCCAGAGGGATTATCTGGGTCTATCGGGAAAAGGCAGATTCAAGATTGGCGATATCAAAAGCCAGATCGTGATCATCGAGATCCTCAGTTTTTACTGTCCCGTCTGCCAGATCCATGCGCCTCTCGTTCATGAGGTCTACGAGAAGATAGAGGGGCGCGCGGACTTGAAGGAGAAGATAAGGATGGTCGGCATAGCGGCCACGAACACCGCCTTTGAGGCTCAGTCCTTTAAGGAAACGTACAAGATCCCCTTCCCGGTCTTTCCCGACGAAGAAGGGGAGATAGCGCTCCTGCTCGGTATCAAGTACACACCCACCTTCATAGGCGTGAAAGTGGACGGCAAGGGAGGGCAGGAGCAGTTCTATTTCCTGCCGGGGGCCTTCACGAACCCCACCCGGTTCATTGAGGACATCCTGAAAACATCGGGGCTTAAGTAGGAGACGGACGATGCCGGCGGCGCGCAGCCTGTGGAACCGTATCGCCTGCGTCCTCATCGCCGCCGTCCTGTTCCCGGCCGGCGCGGCATACGGTCAGTCTGCGATCCTCAAAGACAGCATCTACGACCCGGGAAAGCTCAAACCGAGGGACTCCCATTCAACGCTGAAACCGGGCGACATCGCGCCTGATTTCACGCTTCCATCCATAGCAGGAGGCCTTGTTTCGCTCCACGATTACCGGGGCCGCAACAACGTGGTCGTCTCCTTCGTGCCGGCGGCCTGGACACCGGTCTGTTCCGACCAATGGCCCGGCTACAACATAGTGAAGAACCTTTTCGACAGGCACGACGCGGTACTTCTCGGGATAACCGTCGACAACATCCCCACACTTTATGCCTGGACAAGACAGATGTCCGAAAAGGGACTGTGGTTCCCGGTGCTCTCCGATTTCTACCCCCACGGGGCCGTCGCCTCGAAATACGGCATTCTTCGTACAAACGGGGAATCGGAACGGGCGCTCTTCGTGATCAACAAGAAGGGTGTGATCACGTATATCGATATCCACGACATAAACAAGCGACCCCGCCTCGAAGACCTGGCAAAGGCACTCCAAAACCTGCACGACTAGCGGGATGAAGCCCGAAAGAAAGCCGGCATCCTTGCGCTGTCCTTTGCTGGCCTTTAACCCGCAACTTGCAACGCGCAACCAGCAGTGATCTTTTTTGGCTTTTAGACGTAAGACGTGCGACCTGTGACCTGGAACCTGCGACCTGCGACCTGCGACCTGAAACCTGAAACCTGCGACCTGAGACTTCTCTATATGCTATACACTTCTTTGCCCAGTGTCTTGACCCAGTTCTGGGCCAGCACCTTCTGGGCCTCTTCGGTCCTGTCCACACCCAGGATGACGATGGCGTTGCCTGACACCCTTCCCAGGTGGGGATAGAGATAGTGGACGTTTATTCCGGCGGCATTGAGAGGCTTGAGCACGGCCAGGAGACCCCCCGGGTGGTCCGGGGTCTCGACGGCAAGGACGCCTGTCTCGCGCGGGTTGAAACCGTTGCCCTTGAGAATGTTCTTTGCCTTCTCGGGGTCGTCGACGACGAAACGGACGGTGCTGATATCCGATGTATCGGCCACGGAGATGGCGCGGATGTTCACGCCTTCGCGACCGAGGAGCTCGCTCACGTGCGAGAGCGCGCCGGGCACATTCTCGAGACTGACGGACAGCTGCGTGATCACCATTGTCATTGCTCCTTGACGTAATTGAAGCCCGTTTCGAGGGCTTCCCTGTTCAGCTTGATCAGTTTTGACTTCCCTTCGCCGAGAAGCTCCGCGAGATTCTTGATCATGGCATCGAAGGATATGATGTTGCTCGCCCTGATCAACACCCCGAGCATGATCATGTTGGCAACTTTTATCGTTCCCAGTTTCTCCGCGAGCTCGCTCGTGGGGATGGAAAGGACCTCTATGTCGCTCCGCACCGATGAGGCATTCACGAGAGAGGCGTTGACACACATGAGACCCCCCGCTTGGAGGATGTTCTGGAAGCGGTTGAAGGAGGGCTGGTTCATGGCAACGACGAATTCCGGCTCCGAGGCCACAGGCGAAGCGATCTCCTCGTCGGAGACCACCACGGTGCAATTCGCGGTGCCGCCGCGCACCTCCACGCCATAGGACGGAAGGTAGGTCACATACCTGCCCTCCAGCATCGCGGCATTCGCGAGGGTAAACCCCATGGAGAGAACACCCTGCCCGCCGAAGCCCGAAAATATCGTCTTTGTCGTCATGAGACCTCTTTTACTACTCCCAGGGGGAACTGCTTCGTCATCACCTCGTCTATCCAGCGGCACGCCTCGATGGGCCCCATCTTCCAGTTCGTCGGACAGGGGGAAAGGATCTCGACGAGAGAGAACCCCTTTCCGTCAAGCTGGCATTGGAACGCCTTCCTGATGGCCTTCTTTGCCCTGATGACGGCCGCGGGTTTATTGACGGTGACCCTCTCAAGGTAAGCGGTCCCGTCAAGCATGGAGAAGACCTCGCAGATCCTCACCGGGTGCCCCGCAAGAACGGGGTTCCTCCCGTTGGGCGTTGTCGTCGTCACCTGCTCCGTGAGGGTCGTCGGAGCCATTTGGCCCCCCGTCATACCGTAAACACCATTGTTCACAAAAATAACCGATATCGGCTCGCCCCGGTTTGCCGCGTGGAACCCTTCCGCCGTGCCGATGGCCGCGAGGTCGCCATCCCCCTGGTAGGAAAAGACGAGGTTATCGGGCCGGACCCTCTTGATACCCGTGGCGACCGCGGCTCCACGACCATGGGCCGATTCCAGTGTGTCTATGTCGAAATAGTTGTAAACGAGCATTCCGCACCCCGCGGGCGCGACGCATATCGCGCTCTCCTTGAGGCCCATCTCGTCTACGACCTCCATGAGAAGCCGGTTGATTATGCCATGGCCACAGCCCGGGCAGTAATGGAAGTGGGCCTGCTTCATGGTCTTCGGTCTCGTGTATACCTTTTTCATTGCTCTTTCCTTCTGGCTGCCATGTAATAATGACGCCCGATGATGCGGTAGAGCTCGACAGGTGTCGGGATGATCCCGCCGGGCCTGCCGTAGAAATGGATCCGACCCTTTCCTGCCAGCGCCAGCCTGACATCCTCGATCATCTGACCAGCGCTCATCTCGAAGACGAAAAAGTCGTGGACCGTCTTCGCGAACTCCTCAAGGATGGCGGCGGGGAAAGGCCACACCGTGATGGGCCGCACCATGCCCACCTTCATGTTCTCCTGGCGGAGACGCTTGATGGCTCCCTTGACGATCCGGGCCCCTATGCCGTAGGCGATGACGATCATCTCGGCATCATCGGTCAGGAACTTCTCGTAGCGGACCTCGTTCTGTTCCATCCGCTGGTATTTCCTGACGAGCTTCCAGTTGTGCTCCTCTTCTTCCTTCGTGTCGAAGAGAAGGGACCTGACCATGCGCGAGGGCCGCCCCTTCGCTCCCGTCAGCGTGTAGTCCTTCGGGTATTCCTTGGGAGGTTGGATGTTGTCGAAACTGACGGGCTCCATCATCTGCCCCAGCATGCCGTCCCCGAGGATGACCACAGGGTTGCGGTACTGGTCGGCAAGGTCGAAGGCGAGTGGAACCACCTCGGTGAGTTCCTGGACCGAACCGGGGGCGAGGACGATCGTCTTGTAATCTCCGTGCCCCCCTCCCCGTGTCGCCTGAAGGTAGTCCGATTGGGCCGGCGAGATGTTGCCCATGCCGGGACCACCGCGAACCATATCGACGATGACCGCGGGCAACTCGTCGGCAGCCAGGTAGGATATGCCTTCCTGCTTGAGGCTCATGCCGGGGCTGCTTGAGGACGTCATCGCCCGCGCGCCGGCTACGGACGCTCCGAGGACCATGTTGATGGCTGCTATCTCGCTTTCGGACTGGATGAAAACCCTCCCCAGTTCGCCCATTCTCTTGGCCATGTATTCCGTCAATTCGTTCTGGGGCGTGATGGGATATCCGAAATAACAGGTACAACCCGAAAGGACCGCCGCCTCTCCAAGGGCGGCGTTACCGCTCATGAGCTTTTTCAACTCTTCATCACCTCTATTGCCACTTCAGGACAGATGACGGCGCAGGTGCCGCACCCGGTGCATTCCTTTCCGTCATCGAAGGCGGCCACGAAGTAACCTTTGGCGTTGAGCCTGTCGGAAAGCCTGATGACCTTGGCGGGACAGAATTCAATACACAGCTCGCACCCTTTGCAACGTTCCTGATCAATGCTGATCGTACCTTTCATGAAGAACCAACCACCTCATCAGATTGGAGAGCGTTTAAGATTAGCCCACAGGGCTCTGCTTGTCAACGTTTTTGTGGGCATGGTGGCCCTCCCGCCCATCCCCTGACGGTCTGCAGAATTAAGTTGCAAATGCCGCCGCTTCTTTCTATATTAATTCATACGCAGAATGACAATCATACGTGATTGCCGGGGGCCGGGAACATTTTGCCCTTCCCTGACACGTATCACCATGACGGGTCTTTCGATCTTGACGGACGCCTTTTCGGGTTCCGAGGCCTTGAAGAACAAGGCGGAACATTTATGTTGCATTTGCGGGGGCATCTGTCTTAAGGTTTTATGAATGGAATTAAGGCATATCGAGACATTTCTCAAGATCGCCGAGCTCAGGAGTTTCACCAGGGCGGCAGATGAGTTGTGCATAACCCAACCCACGGTAAGCAAGCAGATCGTCGACCTCGAGCGGTTCTTCGACGTGAGGCTCATAGACCGCACGAAACGGACGGTGACCCTGACAAAGGCCGGGGAGATCCTTCTCGAGTATGCGGTGGACATCGTTAACCTCAAGAAGGACACCATAGAGGCCATAGCATCCTTCAGAGGCCTCAGGAAGGGGAAGATGACCCTCGGGGCAAGCACCATTCCCGGCATCTACATCATGCCCCGCCTCCTGTGCACCTTCAAGGAACGCTATGCGGGCATCAGCTTCGAGCTCATCATATCCGATACGAAGGACATACTCGACAGGATGGAGAACGGTCTCCTCGACATCGGCATCGTCGGCGCGAAGAGCGACACGAACAAGGTCGACTTCAAGAAGCTCGTCGACGACACCATAATCTTTATCGCCCCTCCCGATCATCCCGGGACAATGACGCTCGCGGAGCTCATGGACCACCCGGTCATCGCGAGAGAAAGGGGCTCCGGCACGCGTAACACCCTCGAGGCGGCACTGGCGAAGGTCAGGGGCGTTAGGAAGGGAGGTCTCACCGTGATCGCTGAGTTGTCCGACAACGAGGCGATCAAGCGGGCCGTGATGAACGGCATGGGAATGGCCTATATATCCCGCATCGCGGCGGCCGCCGAGATCGACGCAGGTACACTCAGGGAGGTATCCGTCCAGGGCCTGCCCGAGATAAAGAGATCCTTGTTCACGATCACCCGAAGAGGAAAGACGATACTTCCACAGGTGAAGGTTCTTATGGAAATAATCGACAAATGGAGAAGAGATGAAAAAGCATAGTTTCATGACCATCGTGTCCGCTCTTGCGGTCATGTTGATGTTCTCGTCGGTGTCGCATGCCAAGGTCTACCTGACCATTACCGGTGAAACCTTCAAGAAGATCACCATCGGCGTGCCCTATTTCAAGGGTGAAAAGACGGCGGGGTCTTCCCTGGGGATGAGCGACCTCCTGAACAAGGACCTCGATTTTTCAGGGTTCTTCATCACAGCTCCCGCTTCACTCATCGACAGGGAGCTTCTCGACGAGGGTGTGGAAAAAGGGGAGGTCAAATTCGCCTCCTGGCGTTCCATCGGGATCGACATCGTCTGCAAGGGGCGCCTCTCCGTCGTGAACGGCGAGCTCAGTCTGGAGGCCTTTGTTTACGACACCCTCGACGGGTCGATGGTGCTGGCGAAGCGCTACAAGGCCAAGCAGAACGAGTGGAGACGGGTGACGCACAGGCTCGCCGACGACATCATCTTTGCCGTCACCGGTGAAAAGGGCATCATGAGTTCCCGCGTGCTCTTTACGGCGGGCCGCAGGAACCTGAAAGAGATCTACCTGTCCGACTTCGACGGGCAGAATGTGGCGCGTCTGACCAACTACAGGAGCATCACGCTTTCGCCGTCCCTGTCCCCGAACGGGAAATACCTCGCCTACACGTCCTACCGGGAAGGCAGACCCAACCTCTACGTCACCGACTTCGACAAGAAGAACGAGATATTCGTCGAGCGGTCGGAGGGCATGAAGATCGGCACGTCATGGCTTGGCAATTCGACGCTCGTCTATTCCCACACGTCGGGCAGGACATCGACCATCTACGCCTTCGACGTGGGAAGCCGCAGCAAGAAGGTCCTCGTCCAGCGCGATGGCATACTCACCTCACCCACGGTCTCACCCGACGGCTCCCGCCTCGTCTTCGTATCTGACATGTTCGGAAGCCCCCAGATCTTCTCCAAGGCGCTCCCGTCAGGCGAGCCCAGGAGGCTGACCTACCACGGCAAGTACAACAGCGCCCCGGCTTTCTCGCCCAAAGGCGACCTCATTGCTTTCGTGGCGAACCTGTCGGGGGGGTTCGAGATATGCACGATGAACGCCGACGGCTCGAACCAACGGGTGCTCACCAATGACGGAACCGTGAACGATTCGCCGCAGTTCTCGGCCTGCGGCCGCTACATCATCTACACATCCTTGAAGGGAGGCGTCAACAGGCTGAACGTCATGCTCTTCAACGGCGAGAACAAGAGAACCTTGCGCTTCACCGATTTTGCCGAGGAGCAGCCAAGGTTTGCACCATAGGGGGCAAAGAGGGGATAACAAGAGGAAGGGTACAATACAGAACGGGGAGGACTTATGAAAAAGATTCTGATTCTTCTGGTGGCATTGATCTTCGTTGCCGTCGGGTGTGCGCCGAAAGCGGTCCAGACCACGCCCCCCGCGACGAGCGCGACCGACAGGTCACTGTCCGACAAGGACAGGGACAGAGCTGGTATCAGCGAAGAAGAGCTGGCGAAGGCGGAGCGCGACCGGCTCCTGAGAGAGCAGGAACGCCTCGCAGGAATACTCAGGGACATCCAGTTCGATTTCGACAGTTACGCGGTGAACAGCTCGGAGCTGCCCAAGATAGAGGGTGTGGGCTCCTTCATGAAAGAGGACAGGAGCGTACGGATCGTTATTGAAGGCCACTGCGACGAACGGGGCACCGTCGATTACAACCTTGCCCTGGGGCAGAAAAGGGCCGAGGCAGTGAAGGCGTACCTTCTCAAACTGGGAGTAGAAGGCGGCCGCATCCGCACGATATCCTACGGCAAGGAGCTCCCCGTCGATACAGGCAAGACCGAGGATGCCTGGGCAAGGAACAGGCGGGCCCATTTTAAACTCGACCGAAAGGGGTAAGCTATGAGATACAGGTCCATTATCGGCCGCAAGGAGCGTTCCTGCCTTACAACCTTTCCCGGAGGCCTCCTGGTGTTATCCGTCCTCTGTGCCGCCCTGCTGGCAGGATGCGTGACCACGGAAGAAGCGACGAAGATCCAGGGAAGCATGACCAACCTTCAAGGTGATTTCTATCAATTCCGGCAGGACACGGAGGCGCGGCTCTCCAAGATAGAAAAGGAGCAGGAGAACCTCAGCAAGCAGGTCGTCACCATGTACTCTTCGGTGGACTCCCGCGACGAGAAGATACGCACCATCATGGGAAAGCTTGACGAACTCGACTACCAGATCAAGACCTACTGGGCGGAAACAAAGAGCATGGCTGCCACAAAACGGACTCCCGAGCAGCTTCCCCCGATATCCACGAAGGACCCCAAGGCGCCCGAGAAGGCACCGAAAACGGATGCGCGGTACGAAGAGGCATACAAGGAGGCATTCGAGAGCTTTCAGCGCGGGCAGTACGAGAACGCGGTAACAAAGTTCACGGCCTTCACGGAGACATACAGCGGCACGCCGCTCGCCTCCAACGCCTTTTACTGGATCGGCGAATGCTACATGAACCTTAAGAACTACGACAAGGCCATACTCTATTTCCAGGAGGTCATAGACAAGCATCCCAAGAGTGAAAAGGCCCCGAGGGCCCTCCTGTCACAGGCAGAGGCCTTTCGGCTGACGAATGACAAGAAAAGCTCTACCACCCTTCTGAAAAGGGTGATAGAGCTCTATCCGAAAAGCGAAGAGGCTGTGATAGCGGAACGGAAGCTCCGCAACCCCTAGTTTGCCAGTTCCGGAAGGACTTCCTCCTCGGGGAGTTCTTCCGGTTTATCCAAAACATTCATATCGTAGTTCCGGTACTTGGGATAACCCGTCCCGGCCGGGATGATCCGCCCCATGATGACATTCTCTTTCAAACCCCTCAGGTAATCGACCCTGCCTTCAATGGACGCCTGCGTCAACACCTTGGTGGTATCCTGGAAGCTTGCCGCGGAAATGAAGCTGTCCGTTATCAGTGACGCCTTCGTGATGCCGAGGAAGAGCGGCTCCGCCTGCGCGGGCTTTCCGCCTTCTGCCAGAACACGCCTGTTCTCCTCTTCGAAGACCCACCATTCCACGTAATCGTCGATTATGAAGTTGGTGTCCCCTATGTCCTTGATACGCACCCTCTTGAGCATCTGTCGCACGATCGTCTCGATGTGCTTGTCGTTTATCTTGACGCCCTGGAGCTGGTAGACCTCCTGGATCTCGTCGACGAGGTACCGTGCAAGGTCCTTGATACCGAGTATCCTTAAGACGTCATGGGGGTTCACGGGACCGTCCATGAGCGGCTCGCCGGCCCTGACGTAATCGCCCTCGTGGACGATGACGTGCTTGCCCCGTGGAATGGTGTATTTCCTTGGCTCACCGTGCACGGTGTCGGGGGTCACGATGATCTCTCTCTTTCCCTTGGCCATCTTCCCGAAGGTGACAACGCCGTTGATCTCGGTGACGATGGCGTTCTCCTTCGGTTTGCGCGCTTCGAAAAGCTCCGCTACGCGGGGAAGACCGCCGGTGATGTCCTTCGTCTTCGTGGTCTCACGAGGCATCTTGGAAATAACATCGCCCGCGAAGATCTCATCACCCTCATTGACAACGATATGGGCGCCTATGGGGAGTATGTATCGGGCGGGGCTCGTCGACCCGGGGATCATCTTCGTTCTGCCCTTCTCATCCTTGATGGAGATCCTTGGACGGAGCTCCGCGTTCTTCGGTTCGATGATGACCTTGTATGAAAGCCCCGTCACCTCGTCCTTGCTCTCCTGCATGGTGTCGCCTTCGAATATGTCGCCGTATTTGATCTTGCCGCTCTCTTCCGACAGTATGGGGATGGTGTAGGGATCCCATTCGGCCAGCGTTTCTCCTTCTTCGACGGTCTGTCCGTCGCTGATCCTGAGCTTCGCCCCGTAGATGATGGAGTAGCGCTCCCTTTCCCTTCCCGCGTCGTCCATTATGGCGATCTCGCCGTTGCGGTTCATCACGACGGGAACACCCTCACGGTTGAGAATGGCCCTCACGTTGATGAACCTGACAATACCATCGTTCCTCGTTTCCAGCGTCGACTGCTCGACCCTCCTCGACGCAGCGCCACCGATGTGGAAGGTCCTCATCGTGAGCTGCGTGCCAGGCTCGCCGATCGACTGCGCCGCTATGATACCCACGGCCTCGCCGATGCTCACGAGTCGCCCGCGGGCGAGGTCGCGGCCATAACAAAGCACGCAGACCCCTCTTTTCGCCCGGCAGGTAAGCACAGAGCGTATTTTCACCTTTTCAAAACCGGCCTCCTCGATGAGCTTGAGGTGGTGTTCGGTGATCTCTTCGTTCTTGCGGACTATGACGGCACCGTCAGGATCCTTCATGTCCTCGAATGAGACCCGGCCAAGGATACGCGCGTCAAGGCGCTCGATGACCTCGCCGCCCTCGACGAGCGACCCGATCTCTATGTAGTCGAAGGTCCCGCAGTCATGCTCGGATACGACCACATCCTGGGCGACGTCAACAAGCCTTCTTGTAAGGTAGCCGGAGTTAGCCGTCTTGAGCGCCGTGTCCGCGAGGCCCTTCCGTGCGCCGTGCGTGGATATGAAGTACTGGAGGACGTCGAGCCCCTCGCGGAAGTTACTCGTGATGGGCGTTTCCATGATCTCGCCGGAAGGTTTGGCCATGAGCCCCCTCATGCCGGCGAGCTGCCTGATCTGCTGGGCGTTACCTCTCGCGCCGGAGTGGGCCATTATGAAGATCGGATTCAGGCTGTTCTGGTGTTCCGGCTTGCCGTTTGCCCCGATGACAGGTTTTCCCGACATATCGAGGACAATATCGGAGCCAAGCTCATCCATCAGCGCCTTCGCTATCTCTTCCGTCACGTTCGCCCAGATGTCGATGACCTGGTTGTATCGCTCGCCGTCCGTTATGAGACCCTCCCGGTACTGGTTCTGGACGGTCTTCGCCGCCTCTTCGGCCTTCTCTATCAGTATCTTCTTCTTCTGGGGAATCTTCATGTCATCGATGGAGATCGATATCCCGCCCAATGTTGCGTAGAAATAGCCGAGGTCCTTCAAGCGGTCGGAAAGGATGACGGTGCATTTCTCGCCGGCATCGCGGTAGCATTTGTCCACGAGAGCCGCAATGGTCTTCTTGTCCATGATCGTGTTGATGTTCGAGAACATGTCCTTGAGGACCGTGTCCCTCTTCGGCTGGGGCAATTCCATGAGAGCGTCCTGCACCACATCCCTCAAGATTATCCTTCCCGGGGTGGTGTTCACCATTTCGCCGTTGAGCCGCACCCGTATCTTTGCGTGAAGGTCGATCTCTCCGGAATCGTAGGCCACACGGACCTCTTCGGAATCCGCGAAGATCTTGTTCTCACCCTTGCGGTACTTGCGGTCGATGGTGAGATAGTATAGCCCGAGGACTATGTCCTGCGTCGGCACGATGATGGGCTTGCCGTTGGCAGGGGAAAGTATGTTGTTCGTCGACATCATGAGGACCCTGGCCTCGGTCTGGGCCTCGGTGGACAGCGGCACGTGGACCGCCATCTGGTCACCGTCGAAGTCCGCGTTGTACGCGGGGCAGACGAGGGGGTGAAGCTGAATGGCCTTGCCGTCTATGAGCTGCGGCTCAAAGGCCTGTATGCCGAGGCGGTGAAGCGTCGGCGCCCTGTTGAGAAGCACGGGATGCTCCTTGATCACCTCTTCCAGGACATCCCAGACCTCGGGTCTTTCCTTTTCGACGATCTTCTTCGCGTTCTTGATCGTCGTCGCGTAGCCTTTCCTGATGAGACGATTGTACACGAAGGGTTTGAAGAGCTCCAGCGCCATGTATTTGGGGAGACCGCACTGGTGGAGCCTCAGCTCGGGACCGACAACGATGACTGAGCGGCCGGAATAGTCGACACGTTTACCCAAAAGGTTCTGCCGGAACCGACCCTGTTTTCCACGGAGCATATCGCTCAATGATTTCAGGGGGCGCTTGCTTGCTCCCGTCACGACCCTGCCCCGCTTCGAGTTGTCGAAAAGGGCATCGACCGCCTCCTGGAGCATCCTCTTCTCGTTCCTTATGATGATCTCCGGGGCGTTCAGCTCCATGAGCCTCTTGAGACGGTTGTTCCTGTTGATGACGCGCCGGTAGAGGTCATTGAGGTCACTCGTGGCGAAACGCCCGCCGTCGAGGGGAACGAGAGGCCTCAGCTCCGGCGGCAGGACGGGGACGATGTCGAGTATCATCCACTCCGGCCGCACGCCGGAGACCTTGAAGGCATCGACGACCTTCAGCCGCCGCGCGATCTTCTTTTTCTTCGCGTCGCTCGATGTATCGCGCATGTCGATGCGGAGCGTCTTGGCAAGCTCATCGACGTTGATCTTCTTGAGGCATTCCCTGATGGCCTCCGCCCCTATGCCGCCGACGAAGCCCTCACCGTATTTCTCACGGGCTTCAATATATTTCTCCTCGCTTATGATCTCGCAGAAGCCGTAAGGGGAATCGCCGGGCTCGATGACGATGTACATCTCGAAATAGAGGACGCGTTCCACTTCCTTTATGGTGAGTTCCAGAAGCGTGCCGATCTTGCTCGGCATGCTCTTGAGGAACCAGATGTGGGCCACGGGACAGGCGAGCTTGATGTGCCCCATACGCTCGCGGCGCACCTTGGACTGGATCACCTCGACACCGCACTTCTCACAGATGATGCCGCGGTGCTTCATCCTCTTGTACTTCCCGCAGATGCACTCATAGTCTTTCACGGGACCGAATATCTTGGCGCAGAAGAGACCATCCCGCTCCGGTTTGAAGGTGCGGTAGTTTATGGTCTCCGGCTTCTTCACTTCTCCATAGGACCACTTCTCGATCAGCTCCGGTGACGCCAGGGAGATCTTGATCGCCATGTAGCTCAACGGGTCCCGCTGCTTGTCTGACTTAAAATATTCTTCCAAGGTTGTTCCTCCTTGTTACTCTTCTTTAAGAAGCTCCACGTCGATGCAGAGGCCCTGCAGTTCCTTGACCAGAACGTTGAACGATTCCGGCAAGTTGGGTTCGAGAACATCCTCACCCTTGACGATCGCCTCATAGGCCCTGATCCTTCCGTTGACGTCGTCGGACTTGATGGTGAGGAACTCCTGCAGCGAGTAGGCCGCTCCGTACCCTTCGAGGGCCCAGACCTCCATCTCACCCAGTCTCTGGCCGCCGAACTGTGCCTTGCCTCCCAGGGGCTGCTGCGTCACAAGCGAGTATGGACCGATCGACCGGGCATGTATCTTGTCGTCGACGAGATGATGGAGCTTCAGGAAATACATGTTTCCAACGGTTATGTTATGGTGAAAAGCATCGCCGGTCCTTCCGTCGAACAGGGTCGTCTGGCGTGAATCGGCGAGGCCCGCCATCTTGAAGAACTCCCTGATCTCCTCCTCCTTCGCGCTGTCAAAGACAGGAACGGCGATGTTCACGCCCTTTTTCATCGCCTCCGCGACGGACGCCATCTCGTCGTCGTCAAGACGGTCGATGACACCCTTCAGCTCGTTGTTGGAAAAGGTCTTCTTGAGGAGCTTCTTCATGGCCTGGGAATCGGCGAGGCCCTGGTAGTAGCTGTCCACCATTTCGCCGATGCGCTTTCCCATCTCTTTTGCGGCCCATCCCAGGTGGGTCTCCAGGATCTGGCCCGCATTCATACGGGAAGGAACACCAAGGGGATTGAGGACGATGTCGATGGGCGTCCCGTCGTCGGTGAAGGGCATGTCCTCCTCGGGAAGGATCACGGAAACGATGCCCTTGTTCCCGTGGCGTCCGGAGATCTTGTCACCCACGGCGACCTTCCGTTTCATGGCAACGTAGACCTTGATGGTCTTGATAACGCCCGGAGGCAGTTCGTCACCTTTCTTTATCTTGTTGATCTTGTCTTCATATATGATATGGATGAGCTCGACCTGGTTCTCCTTGCTCTCCACCAGCTTCGCTATCCGCGCTTCCAGTTCCTCGTCTCCGAAGTTCAATTCCTGCAGTCTGTCGAAGCTCAGCGAATCCACCTTTTCCCTCGTGAGAGCCTCGCCTTTCTTCAGCAAGACCTTGCCTTTACCGTCCTTGATATCCGCGGCGATGGTCCTGCCTTCCAGGAGTTCCACCATTTTTGCCTTCTTGCTGTCGAGGATGATCTTTATCTGGTCTTCCTGATCCTTCAGGATGTTCGATATCTCCTTGTCCTCTATGTCCCGGCTGCGGTCGTCCTTGTCGATGCCTCTCCTCGAGAGGACCTTGACGTCGATTATGATGCCCTCTATGCCATGGGGAACCCTGAGACTCGTGTCTTTCACATCCCCGGCTTTCTCGCCAAAGATCGCCCTCAGCAGCTTCTCCTCTGGGGTAAGCTGGGTCTCGCCCTTGGGTGTCACCTTGCCGACGAGTATGTCGCCCGGCTTGACCGTCGCCCCGATCCTGACGATACCGCTCTCGTCCAGGTCCTTCAGGGCATCGTCGCCGACGTTGGGAATATCTCTCGTCACCTCTTCTTTGCCAAGCTTGGTATCGCGGACCACGCATTCGAGCTCTTCGATGTGGATGGACGTGAAAACGTCTTCTTTTACGAGCCGCTCATTGATGAGAACCGAATCCTCGTAGTTGTACCCTCTCCAGGGCATGAAAGCGACCATGACGTTCTTGCCGAGGGCGAGTTCGCCCCTGTCCGTCGAGGGACCGTCGGCGAGGACATCGCCTTTCTTCACGAAATCGCCTTCCCTGACGATGACGCGCTGGTTGATGCAGGTATCCTGATTCGAACGCCGGAACTTGAGCAGCTTGTAAACATCTATCTTCGTGGCGGTCTCGTCGTGGCTCTTTTTCTCCTCGTACTTGAGAATGATGCGGCTCGCATCGACGCTCTCGATGACACCGTCGTGACGGGCCATGATCGTGACACGGGAGTCCCTGCCGACGACGCGTTCCATCCCGGTGCCGATGATGGGGGCCTCGGTGGTGAGCAGCGGCACAGCCTGGCGCTGCATATTGGATCCCATGAGCGCCCTGTTGGCGTCGTCGTGCTCGAGAAAGGGGATGAGTGCCGCCGAAGCGCTCACAAGCTGCTTCGGTGACACGTCCATGAATTCCACCTGGTCGGGGCTGACGAGGAACACACTGCCGCCCTTCTGGGCGGGAATCAATTCGCCGGCCAGTTTACCCTCCTTATCCACCGGAGCGTTGGCCTGGGCGATATAGTACTGCTCCTCCTCGAGGGCGCTCAGGTACTTGACGTTGTCGGTGACCTTCTTGTCCGAAACCTGGCGATAGGGTGCTTCAATAAAACCGAATTCGTTGACCTTCGCAAAAGTGGACAACGAGGCGATAAGGCCGATGTTGGGACCCTCAGGGGTTTCGATGGGGCATATCCTTCCATAGTGGGTGGGATGGACATCGCGCACCTCAAAACCCGCCCTTTCACGGGTGAGACCCCCCGGGCCCAGTGCGGAGAGCCTGCGTTTGTGGGTTATCTCGCTCAAGGGGTTCGTCTGGTCCATGAACTGGGAAAGCTGGCTCGAGGCAAAGAAATCCTTGACCGCGGTGGCCACCGGCTTGGGGTTCACGAGGTCATGGGGCATGAGCGTTTCCATTTCGGGAAAGGTCAGCCTCTCCTTGATGGCACGTTCCATACGCACAAGGCCCATCCTGAACTGGTTCTCGAGGAGTTCGCCCACCGTGCGGACCCTCCTGTTGCCGAGGTGGTCGATATCGTCTCCCGGTCCGCGGGCATCCTTCAACCTGAGGAGCTGGCGCACCACCTCGATGATATCCTCCTTCCGGAGGATGGTCGTGTCGAGGGCAACGTCGATGCCAAGGCGGTGGTTGATCTTCAGCCTGCCGACCCGCGAAAGATCGTACCTTTCGGGGCTGAAGAACATATTCTGTATCAGCGTCTCGGCAAATTCGATGGTGGGCGGGTCGCCGGGTCTCAGTTTGCGATATATCTCGATGAGGGCATCTTCCTTCGTGACGACCTTGTCGACATTGAGGGTGTTGCGCAGAGACGGGCTTACGTTGAGATTATCTATGAAAAGGATCTCGAAGCTCTTTACCTTCTTCTCGACAAGGCTCTCCAGATCTTCCGCGGTCAACTCCTTGTTTATGGGTATGAGGACCTCTTTCGTCTTCGGGTCGATGATATCGCCCGAGGTCGCCTTCCCGATGATATCCTCTTCGCTCACGGGGATCGCATGGATATTGGCCTGCTCCATCTTCTTGATGACAGCCTTCGTGATCTTCTTGTGTTTCTTTACGAGCACCTCGTCGGTCTTTTCGTTGATGATGTCCGACGGCGCCTTCTGACCCACAAGCAGCGCAAGCGGGGTTTCCTTGAACAGCTTCCTGTCCTTTACAACGATCGTCTCTTTCTCGTAGAAGTAGTCGAGGATCTCTTTCTCCGAGTAGCCCAGCGCCTTGAGAAAAAGGGTCACCGGTATCTTCTTCTTTTTGTCGATCCTGACATAGACCAGCTCCTTGTGATCGAATTCAAAATCGAGCCAGGAGCCGCGATAGGGTATGACGCGGGCCGTGTACGACAGACTTCCCCCGATGGTGGTCTTGCTCTGGTCCGTGTCAAAATAGACACCGGGCGAACGGTGAAGCTGGCTGACGATGACCCGTTCCGTGCCATTTATGATAAAGGTTCCCCGCTCCGTCATGAGCGGTATCTCCCCGAAATAGACATCCTGTTCCTTGACGGCGCGTATGTCACGCGCCTTCGTATCGGCATCTATGTTCCACACAACGAGACGGATGGTGACCTTCATGGGGGCGGCATAGGTGAGGCCCCTGACAATGCACTCCTCCTCGGAGTTCTTGGGATCGCCCATATCGTACTTCACGAACTCCAGGGTGGTCGTCTCATGTGAATCCTTTATGGGAAAGACGCTGTTGAACACGGCTTGCAGGCCTATCGCGTCTCTCTTGTCCGGCACGAGGTCCTTCTGCAAGAACTTCTCGTAGGAATCAAGCTGGATCTCGATGAGATTCGGTATCTCGAGAACCTCTTTGATCTTTCCGTAATTCTTCCGGAATATCCTGTTATGGAAGGTTTCTTTCATAGATCATTTCACCTCATTTGGGTGTTGAAACTGAAGACAGGGATCCAGTATGAGGCTTGCCGCTTCATAACCGGACCCCTGTTTCCTGCACAATTGTTTTCTAATCAACCTTGACCTGTCCGCTGACTTCTTCAAGCTGTTTCTTGATGTTGGCAGCTTCGTCTTTGGAGACAGCTTCTTTAACCGCTTTGGGTACTCCTTCCACGAGGTCCTTGGCTTCCTTGAGCCCGAGTCCCGTAATGGCACGGACGACCTTGATGACCTGGATCTTCTTGTCCGCTTCGTAACCCGTCAGGGTAACGTTGAACTCGGTCTTCTCTTCCGCGGCCTCCGCTACAGGGGCTGCCGCCCCTGCGCCCGGCGCTGCCGCCATCATGGGCATCGCCGCCTGGACACCGAACTTGTCTTCCAACTCTTTAACGAACTCGGAGAGTTCGAGCACTGTCATATTCTCGATGAACTGGATCACTTCTTCCCGTGAAATACTCATTATATCAAATCCTCCTTTATGCCTGTTCTTTTTGTGCTTTGATCGAATTAAGCACGAGCATAAGCCTGTTCAGATTCCCCGACAACGCGTAAACGAGACGTGCCGGCTGACCCTTGAGAAGACCGACGAACTTCCCGAGGAGTACCTCTTTCGACGGAAGCGTCGCGAGCCTCTGGATCTCTTCCGGCGTGATCGTACGGCTGCCGATGTAGCCCGCTTTCATCTTCAGGTTGGGAATCTCTTTGGCCAGGCCGGCGATCACCTTCGCCGGGCCGATCGGGTCACCGTTCGTGCAGATGATCGCGTTCGGACCATCGAACTTGTCATAGAGAGCCTCTGCTTTGGTGCCTTTCGACGCAATTCTGAGCAGAGTGTTCTTGACAACGGTGAATTCCGTGCCGACACTGCGCAGCTCTCTTCTGAGCTTTGTCACCTGGCCCACGTTCATGCCGCTGAAGTCGGCCAGGAAAAGGCAATCGAGCTCTTTGAGCTTCGATCCCAGTTCCTCAACAACCTTTGCCTTTTTTTGCCGTTCCAATGGTTTTTGTCCCTCCTTTCTGTAGAATATGTATGGAAAGTCAGGGAGACCATGCTAATTGAAAAGTCTCGGCAGGCCGTCCTCGTTTACTGACGCTCGATACCGCGCGTCACACCTGCTTTCTCTGACCTTTTCCCTATTTCGTCAGGTTTCGCGCATATGAGGGGTCGATCTTTATACCAGGGCTCATAGTGGTACTGATCGCCATTCCCTTTACGTACGTTCCTTTGCTTGTGGGCGGTTTGAGCCGAGTAACCGCATCGAGGAGTGAGTTGAGATTTTCAAGAAGCTTCTCTTTTCCAAAACTGATCTTTCCAACGGGAACATGAAGGTTGCCTGCCTTGTCCACTCTGAACTCGACCCGGCCGGCCTTCATCTCCTTCACTGTTTTCGCGATATCGAAGGTCACCGTTCCGACCTTGGGGTTCGGCATGAGACCTCTCGGACCCAGTATCTTTCCAAGTTTACTCACCATGCCCATGACATCAGGGGTCGCGATGGCCTTGTCGAACTCCATCCAGCCTTTCTGGATCTTCTCGATAAGGTCCTCGGCGCCGACAACGTCGGCCCCCGATTCCTGAGCCTCCTTTTCCTTCTCGCCCTTCGCGAAGACCAGGACACGGACCGACTTGCCCAGTCCGTTGGGAAGGGCCACGCTGCCACGGACCATCTGGTCGGCATGACGGGGGTCCACACCCAGTCTCAGGGCCAGTTCGACGGTCTCATCGAACTTTGCATAAGCGACCTGCGGCAGGAGGTCCAGGGCCTCGTCCAACTCATAGCGTTTTTCGCGATCGATCTTCTTTCTCGCTTCGACATATTTTTTTGCAAGTGCCATTTTGCCTCACCTCTTTATTGTATGGGCGTCAGCACGCTGTCGTGCACGTGCCGGACACCGCTTTCCATCATCCTTCCACAACCTCGAGACCCATGCTTCTCACCGAACCTTCGATGATCTTCATGGCCCCCTCAAGGTCCTTGGCGTTGAGATCGACCATCTTGAGCTGGGCGATCTCCTGTATCGAGGATCTCGTTATAGAACCCACGGTTTCCTTTCTGGGAGCATGGGCTCCCTTTGCCAGCTTCGCCGCTTTCTTGATGAGAAATGACGCCGGGGGTGTTTTCGTCACAAAGGTAAAGGTCCTGTCCGAAAATATCGTGATGAGGGCAGGTATGATGGTGCCTTCCTGGCTCTTGGTCCTTTCGTTGAAGGC
The DNA here is from genome assembly GCA_012719415.1 of Syntrophorhabdus sp. Lineage (NCBI taxonomy): Bacteria > Pseudomonadati > Thermodesulfobacteriota > Syntrophorhabdia > Syntrophorhabdales > Syntrophorhabdaceae > Syntrophorhabdus > Syntrophorhabdus sp. The sequence goes on along the minus strand of JAAYAK010000224.1, from coordinate 1,254 downwards.
CTTGCAGAACTCCATGATATTGACCCCGTGCTGGCCGAGAGCGGGGCCGACCGGAGGCGAGGGGGTGGCCTGACCGGCCTGTAACTGGAGTTTTACCAATGCGATGACTTTCTTTGCCATTTCTTATGCTCCTTCATATTTTCTCTATCTGGATAAAATCAAGCTCAACCGGCGTCGTTCTCCCGAAGATGTTCAGAAGGACCTTCACCTTGCCCTTCTCGGGTTTTATCTCCTCCACATTGCCGGTAAAGTTGGTGAAAGGCCCCTCGGTGACCTTGATGCCGTCACCCTTTTCGAACCTGATCTTGGGTTTGATCTTTCCCTTGCCTTCCTGGATCGCGTTGATGATATCGTTCACTTCCTTCTCGGGCAGGGCGGGAGGGTTCATCTTGTCGTAGCCCACAAAGCCTGTTACCTTCGGTGTGTTGCGCACAAAATGCCAGGTGGTGTCGTTCATGACCATGTTGACGATTATGTATCCCGGGAAAACGGTCCTCTGGGATTTTTTCACCTGCCCCTTGACCTTCTCCATGATGATCTCGGAAGGAACGATGATGTCCCCGAAATACTCCTCCATCTTCGTGATCTTAATGTTCTCTTCCAGCATCTCCTTCACTTTTTGTTCGTATCCCGAATAGGTGTGGACAACATACCATTTCTTATCCATTGAGTTTTCCACCGGTCCTTACCGTATGAGGGCCTGGATGATCTTCGCGAGGCCGATGTCGACTACACCGAGAAAGAGCGCCGAGATGACCACCGTGATGAGAACGATATATGTTCCCTTCATGGCATCCTTCCTTGACGGCCAGGTAACCCTCTTCCCTTCGTGATACACTTCCCGGAAATAATCCTTAACAGGCTCGAGTTTGTTCTTCAGATCCATTCAGTTCACCATAGTTATCAGGCCAGGAGGGATTCGAACCCCCAACACCCGGATTTGGAGTCCGGTGCTCTATCCGTTAGAGCTACTGGCCTTTGTGTGCTATTTCGTCTCCTTATGGCTTGTGTGCTTCCTGCAGGCACTGCAGTACTTCTTGATCTCAAGCCTGTCAGGTGTTTTCTGCTTGTTCTTCGTCGTCGTGTAGTTACGCCTCTTGCATTCCCCGCAGGCCAATATAACCAGTTGCCGCATTGTAATTCCCCTTTATTCGATTATCTCGGTGACGACGCCGGCACCGACTGTCTTGCCGCCCTCGCGGATGGCGAAACGAAGCTCCTTTTCCAGTGCGATGGGGGTGACGAGCTCGACGG
>JAAYAK010000223.1 GCA_012719415.1 Syntrophorhabdus sp. | reverse complement strand
CTCAAGCTGTTCAAGCGGTTGCAACGGTTTTGTTTGGCTGGGGGACAAGGATTCGAACCTCGATAGCAAGGTCCAGAGCCTTGCGTCCTGCCGTTAGACGATCCCCCAGAGGGTTTGCGAGATGGCGACCGCCTTTAAGGTCTATCGTATACAAAGCATATCCCAAGGCCCTTGTTAACGGGTGGTGGATTGTCGGCGGGGGACTGGTCTAAGCTATAACACATTGAAAAAAATGGTTGTTTATGGTAAGAAATGGTCGGCCGTCGTTCATGCGGGACACGCGAACGGAGCCGTAATCCAATACAGGAAGCACACAACCCGAGGAAAACCCATTATGACAGAGCAAGATGTTTCCCCGCAAAGTGATTTCATCAGAGAGATCATCGACAACGACCTCAAGACCGGCAAACATGACGCGGTGGCCACGCGCTTTCCGCCGGAACCGAATGGCTATCTCCACATAGGGCACGCGAAATCCGTCTGTCTCAATTTCGGTATCGCCGCCCAGTACAAGGGCACGTGCAACCTGCGCATGGACGATACGGACCCCGCCGGTGAATCACTGGAATTCGTCGAATCCATCCAGAATGACATCCGCTGGCTCGGTTTCGACTGGGAGAGCCGGCTCTTCTTCGCCTCCGACTACTTCGAGGCTCTCTACCAGTTCGCTGTGACCCTCATCAGGAAGGGGAAGGCATATGTCTGCGACCTCAACGCCGACAAGATACGGGCTTACCGCGGCACGCTCACGGAGCCGGGCAGGAACAGCCCTTACCGCGACAGGTCCGTCGAGGAGAACCTTAACATCTTCACCAGGATGAGGGCCGGTGAGTTCGAAGATGGCAGTCGTGTGCTGCGAGCGAAGATCGACATGGCATCGCCCAACATCACCATGCGCGACCCCGTCATCTACCGGATCAAGCGCACCGGTCATTATCGCATCGGTGACGACTGGGTCATCTATCCCATGTACGACTTCGCCCACTGCCTTTCCGATTCCATCGAGAAGATCACCCATTCCATATGCACCCTGGAGTTCGAGAACAACCGGCCCCTGTACGACTGGTTCGTGAAGGAGCTCATAGAGGGTCCCAAACCCCGACAGATAGAGTTCGCCCGCTTGAATCTCACCTACACGATCCTCAGCAAGCGAAGACTCATCGAGCTCGTGGAAGGCCGGCTGGTCAGCGGGTGGGACGACCCCCGCATGCCCACCGTCGCCGGGATGCGGCGACGGGGATACACGCCGCGGGCGATACGGGAGTTCTGTTCCAGGATCGGTGTCGCCAAGAAGGATAATCTCGTCGACATAGCCCTTCTGGAACACTGTGTCCGCGAAGACCTGAACGAGACGGTGCCACGTGCCATGGCCGTCCTCAAGCCCCTCAAGGTCATCATCGACAACTACCCTGAGGGACAGGTCGAAGAGATGGAATGTTCCAACCACCCCCAGAAACCTGAAATGGGAACGAGAAAGGTGCCTTTTTCCCGGGTCCTCTACATCGAGAGCGACGACTTCATGGAGAACCCTCCGAAAAAATACAAGCGCCTCGGCCCCGGACGGGGGGTGCGCCTGAGAAACTCCTATGTCATCCGGTTCGTTTCCCTCATCAGGGACGAAGCGACGGGAGAGATCAGCGAACTTCACTGCACCTATGACCCCGAAACGAAGAACGCACCGCCCCCGGACGGCCGGAAGGTGGAGGGCGTTATCCACTGGGTTTCGGCCGAACACGCGGTACCGGCAACGGTCCGTCTCTATGACAGACTTTTCCGGGTCCCCGACCCCGCCGGCGCCGAGGGCGAGTTCACGGACCTTCTCAACCCGGGGTCGCTCGAGGTCGTTACCGCCTGGGTCGAACCGGGCCTCGCGGCGGCTGCACCTGAAAGCAGGTTTCAGTTCGAGAGGATCGGCTATTTCTGTGTCGACATGAAGGATTCGCTCCCGGAAAGACCCGTCTTCAACCGGATCGTCTCCCTGCGCGACTCGTGGGCAAAGATCGCGGCAGAGCCCGCCCGAAAATGAAAACGAAAGAAACGCGCTAACACTGTGATCCGCAATCCCGGGTGACGAAAGGACGAGAATGAACCTTAAGAAGGGTTTTGACAACGAGAAATACCTTCAGGAGCAAACGAGGGAGATCCTGGAACGCGTCAAGAGGTTCGACAACAAGCTCTATCTTGAATTCGGCGGAAAGCTCCTTTATGACTATCACGCGGCCAGGGTCCTGCCGGGCTACGATCCCAACGTCAAGATGCGTCTCCTTGGGGAGCTCAAGGACAAGGCGGACCTCCTTTTGTGCATATACGCGGGCGATATAGAGCGAAAGAAGATACGGGCGGATTTCGGCATCACCTACGACGCAGACGCCTTGAAGCTCATCGACGAGCTTCGTCACTGGGGGATAAACGTCCTTGGCGTCATCATCACCCGCTTCGACAACCAGCCGGCTGCGGTCCATTTCAGGAACAAGCTGGAGCGCCGGGGCATCAGGGTTTACACACACCGCTTCACAAGGGGTTACCCCACCGATGTCGACACAATAGTCAGCGACGAAGGTTACGGGGCCAATGAGTATATGGAATCTGACAAGCCTCTTGTCATAGTCACCGGTCCGGGACCGGGAAGCGGAAAGCTGGCTACGTGTCTCTCGCAGCTCTACCATGACCATAAACGGGGCATACGCTCGGGATACGCCAAGTTCGAGACCTTTCCCGTCTGGAACCTGCCCCTCAAGCATCCCGTCAACGTCGCCTATGAGGCGGCCACCGCTGACATCAGGGACTTCAATCTCATCGACCCATTTCACATGGAAGCGTACGGCAAGATGTCCGTCAATTACAACCGCGATGTCGAGGTCTTTCCCGTGCTCTACAGGATCATGGAAAAGATAACGGGAGGTGGGTCGTTCTACAGGTCACCCACCGATATGGGAGTGAACAGGGTAGGCTTTGCGATCATCGATGATGATGTTGTCAGGGAGGCGTCGAAACAGGAGATCCTTCGCAGGTTCTTCCGCTATCGCTGTGAATACGCCATGGGTTTCGCCGACAAGGAGACCGTCCAGAAGGCCGAGCTTTTTGTGAAGGAATTCAAGCTCGAACCCGAACACCGCCGGGTCGTTGAACCTGCGCGACAGGCCGCCATCGACGCACAGGCCGCGAACAAGGGAAACGAGGGGATATTCTGCGGGGCATCCATTGAGCTCAAGGACGGGACGATCATAACGGGAAACAACTCCCCCTTGATGCACGCCGCCACCAGTCTCGTCATTCATGCCATCAAGCACCTGGCGGGCATCCCCGAGCAGCTGGCACTGCTGCCGGAGTACGTCACCGAATCGGTGCGCAACCTGAAGACGCGGATACTGAATGAGAGCTCTGTCAGTCTCGACCTCGAGGAGGCCCTCATTGTTCTGTCCGTGAGCACCATGACAAACCCGGCGGCGCAGCTCGCCCTGGAGAAGCTCAAGGAGCTTCGCGACTGCGAAGTGCACATGACGCATATACCGACCCCCGGGGACGAGGCCGGCCTGCGCCGTATCGGGGTCAACCTGACAAGTGATCCCAGCTTCGCCACCAAGAACCTGTTCGTCACATGACATGGCACCGGTAGCTTGCGCTTCCTGCTCGTTCCATGCCGTCAGCTCCCAGAACAAAGAGGAAAGACCCTCATGACAAACCTCCGGAAAATGCTGCTTGTTGCGCTCACCATCGCATGTATCTTCTGTACGCGCGCTTACGGTGCGGAAGAACCCCTCTTCGTCTTTGCCAGCCTTGAGCAGGGACGGGAGATAGTCACCACCAGGGACGCCTACGTCAGGGAGATGAGCCCTTTCGACAGGTCGTGCCGCATGAGAACGGATGCGGACGTCACGGAAGAGACGTTCCTCAACTTCGTCTCGAACAACGTTCTGGCCTGGGAGGAGGGCGACAAGGAACTGCTTCGGCCCGTTCTCGCCGTGATGGAATCGAAGCTGAGAGAATTCGCACCTTTCCTGCCGGACAGGGTCTACCTGGTCAAGACCACCGGTCACGAGGAGGGAGGCGCGGCCTATACCCGGGGAAAGGCCATAGTTGTTCCCCGGCCAATGGTCGGAGCCGACAGGGTTACGTTGTGCAGGCTCCTGTCTCACGAGCTCTTCCACATCATGACACGCTTCGATCCCCGGTTGCGGGATGAACTGTATGAAACGATAGGGTTCAGGAGATGTCCCTCCTTCGAGTTTCCGAAGACGTTGAAGGAACGGAAGATCACGAATCCCGATTCACCGGTGAACGAACATTGCATCTCCGTGAAGGTCGGCAAGCGCAGGCTTCTTGTCCTGCCTATCCTCTATTCCCGGATCGAAAGGTACGATAGGGCCCACAGCGAACAGCTCTTTGACTATCTTCAGCTCGCCTTTCTGGCCGTCGCCAGGGACAACGGTCCGGGACGGAAGGCCACGCCCCTTGCGGGCGCCAGACCCGATCTCTACGACGAATCCGAGCTCGGCGGCTTCTTCGAGCAGGTGGGAAAGAACACGGACTACATCATCCATCCCGAGGAGATACTGGCGGACAATTTTTCCTATCTATTTTTCGGGATAACGGAGATTGAATCACCCGAGGTCGTCAGGAGAATGGAGCGGGTTTTCGAGAAAACACGCCTCAGGCGATAGGCGACTGACATAAGAAGGTCATCGTGAACAACATGTCTCCGAAAGAGTCCCTACGGACAAGAAGAGGGGCTGACCGATCGGTCAGCCCCTTTCAATTTGGCTGGGAGACAAGGATTTGAACCTTGATTCACGGAGTCAGAGTCCGTTGTCCTGCCGTTGAACGATCTCCCACTATCTTTTCAGGCGTTCTGGGTACCTTCCGGTATCTCCTCCACCTTCTTTTCGGCTTTCGGCTTTCTCGTTCTCTTCGGCTTCGCTTCTTCACCGGCGGCCGTCTCTTTCTTCGGAGCTGCCTTCTTCTTCGCCGGTGCCTTCTCTTTCTTTTCCTTTGCGGGTTTCGCCTCTTTCGACTCTTTCGCCTTACCCTTCTCTTTCTCTTTCTCCGGCTCCTTCTTCTGCGTCAGTTCGATGATCGCCATGGGGGCGGCATCGCCCTTCCTGAGACCGATCTTGACCACACGGGTGTATCCGCCGTTTATGGCCGCATAACGGTCCCCGATGTCGCTGAATAGTTTTCTGACAACCCTTTTGTCTCTCAGGAAAGCAAAGGCAAGACGCAGCGAGTGAAGATCCTTTCTCTTCGCCAGGGTGATGAGCCTGTCGGCCACCTTCCTGAGTTCCATCGCCTTCGGGTTCGTGGTCTTTATGCTTTCGTGATCGAACAGGGCGTTGGCGAGGTTCATGAACAACGCCCGCTTGTGGCTCTTGGTTCGATTCATTTTCTTCACTCTGTTCTGATGCCTCATTATATCAACCCCTACATGTGATCTTTTTTCTTGAGAACCATCTTGTCCAGTTCTTCCCTTGCCGGAAAGCTGTCTAATTTTAAACCAAGCCGAAGGCCCATGCAAGAAAGAATCTCCTTGATCTCGTTCAAGGACTTCCTTCCAAAGTTCTTTGTCATGAGGATCTCCTGCTCCGTCTTCTGGACAAGTTCCCCTATGTACTTGATGTCCGCGTTCTTCAGGCAGTTCGCGCTCCTCACGGAGAGCTCGAGCTCATCTACGCTGCGATACAGGTTTTCGTTGAAATCGGTTTTTTCCTGTCCTCTTTCCTCGCCCGCCTCCGCTTCCTCGACCTCGTCGAAGTTGATGAAGATGCGCATCTGCTCCTTGATGATCTTCGCCGCGAAGGAGAGCGCATCGAGGGGATCGACGCTGCCGTCGGTCCAGATCTCCATGGACAGCTTGTCATAATCCGTCCGTCGGCCCACCCTGGCCTGAGTAACGCTATAGCTCACCTTCCTGATGGGAGAGAAGATGGCGTCTATGGGAACGGTGCCGATGGGATCCGCGTCTTCGACGTTCTGTTCCGAGGGCTGATACCCGCGGCCCAGCCTTGCCTTCATCTCCATGTACAGCTTGGCATCGCTTGACAGTGTGGCTATATGCAGGTCTGGGTTGATAACCTCCACCCCGCCGTCATGCGTGATGTCTCCCGCCTTCACTTCCCTCTTGCCTTTTACATCGATCTTCAAAAGGGCAGGTCTGTCGTCGGTCATCCTGATAACAACCTTCTTCAGGTTCAGGATCATCTCCGTAACGTCTTCCTTGACGCCCCGGACCGTTGAGAATTCATGGTCAACAGAGTCTATCCAGACCGACGTTATAGCGGCACCCATGATCGAGGACAAAAGTACCCTGCGGAGAGAGTTGCCGATCGTAACACCGTACCCTCTCTCGAAGGGCTCCGTGGAGAACTTCACGTAGGTGCTCTCTTTCTTCTCTATCTCGATCTTGGTTGGCCTGATAAGCTCCTGCCAGTTCTTTTCAAACATAGGCATGTACCCTCCTTGGGGTAATAACTACCTTGAATAGTACTCTACGATCAACTGTTCCTTGATCGGCAACGAAATATCGTCGCGGGTCGGAAAGAGCTTGATGGTACCCTTCATATTGTCCTTGTCCAGGTCTATCCACGAGGGCACGCCCCTCCGCACGACCGATTCCAGCGCGTTCACGACGGCAGGCAGGTTCTTGTGCCTCACCTCTATGACATCACCCACCTTCGCGAGGTAGGACGAAGAGCTCACGGTCCTGCCGTTCACGGCGATGTGCTTGTGGGATACAAGCTGGCGCGCCTCGGCGCGGGACGTCGCGAAACCCAGGCGGAACACCATATTGTCGATCCTTCTTTCAAGAAAGACGAGGAAATTGGTTCCCGTGATGCCTTCCTTGCGCTCGGCCATGACGAAGAACCTTCTGAACTGTTTCTCGCTGAGCCCGTATATCCTGCGCGCGCGCTGCTTTTCCCGCAAACGCATCCCGTATTCCATGACCTTGCCCTTGGTATCCACATGCTGTCCCGGGGGGTAATTCCTCTTTTCAATAGCACATTTCTCCGTGTAGCACCTTTCTCCCTTTAGGAAAAGCTTTATGCCTTCTCGCCGGCATAATTTGCATGATGGTCCAACGTATCGTGACAATTCGTGCCTCCTTTAAACCCTTCTGCGTTTCGGCGGTCTGCAGCCGTTGTGAGGGATGGGCGTAACGTCTCGGATGAGATGGATCTTGAGTCCCGCGCTCTGGAGCGCCCTTAGCGCCGCCTCACGTCCCGCTCCGGGGCCCTTCACATAGACGTCCACTGTCCTCAGCCCATGCTCCATGGCCTTCTTCGCAGCGTTCTCGGCGGCAAGCTGTGCGGCAAAGGGAGTGCTCTTACGCGAACCCTTGAAGCCCACAACACCTCCGCTCGACCACGACACGACGTTGCCCTGGGGATCGGTGATCGTGATGATCGTGTTATTGAAGCTCGACTGTATATGTGCTCCACCGACGGGGATATTCTTTTTTACCTTTTTCTTTCCGCTTCTTCTGACCTTAGCCATGTACGCACCACCTCGTCGTTATTTTCGTTTCATCGAAGTCTTCCGCGGGCCTTTGCGGGTCCGGGAGTTCGTCCTCGTCCTCTGTCCATGCACGGGAAGGCTCCGTCTATGTCTCAGGCCGCGGTAGCATCCAATGTCCATGAGCCTTTTTATGTTCATGCTCACTTCTTTTCTCAGATCACCTTCGACCTTGTATTCATTTTCCAGGATATCTCTTATCTTCGCGATCTCTTCGTCGAGGAGAGTATGCGTCCTCTTGTTCGGATCGATCCCGGCCTGGCTCAGGATCTTCACGGAAAGCGTTCTCCCGATGCCGTAGATGTAGGTCAGGGCCACTTCGATCCTTTTGTCCCTGGGTATATCGACGCCAGCAATTCGTGCCACCTTTTGCCTCCTTAGCCCTGTTTCTGCTTATGCTTGGGGTTCTCGCAGATGATCCTGACGACGCCCTTCCGCTTGATGATCTTGCATTTGTCACATCTCTTCTTCACCGAAGGCTTTACCTTCATGCTGTCCTCCTACTTGACGCGATAAATGATCCTGCCCCGCGTGAGGTCGTATGGCGACAACTCGACCACGACCTTGTCTCCCCTGAGTATCTTTATGTAGTGCATCCGCATCTTTCCGGACACGTGGGCCAGAACCCTGTGACCGTTGGGGAGCTCAACCCTGAACATCGCGTTGGGCAGGGGTTCTACGACCGTTCCTTCTATCTCTATACCTTCGCCTTTTGGCATTTGTCCTCTCTACACCCGGCTCAATATGACGGGGCCGTTGCCGGTCACGGCCACAGTGTGTTCGAAATGAGCCGACAGGCTCCCATCTTTCGTGGCGGCGGTCCAGCCGTTCTCCTTAACGTACACTTCACTCTTTCCCATATTGACCATCGGTTCTATGGCAAAGACCATTCCGGCCTTGAGCCTCAATCCCGTCCCCCTCGTCCCGTAATTGGGCACCTGGGGTTCTTCATGCAGGCTCCGTCCAATTCCGTGGCCCACGAACTCCCTCACAACAGAGAACCTCTCTCCCTCAACAAACTCCTGTATGGCGTGGGAGATATCATGGAGCCTGTTGCCCTCCCGGGCCTCGTCTATCCCGCGGTAGAGAGACGTTTCCGTCACTTCGAGAAGCTTCCGCGCGGCCTTCGAGACACCCCCGACGGCATAGGTCATTGCCACATCTCCGTAATACCCTTCATAAAGAAGACCAAAATCAATGCTCACGATATCATTCTCTTTCAGCTGCCGTTCAGAGGGCATGCCGTGCACGACCTCGTCGTTCACGGACACACACAAGCAATAAGGGAAGCCGTTGTACCCCTTGAAGGCGGCCTTCACGTCTCCCGTCTTCTTGATCTTTTCCTCGCAGGCATTCTCGAGGTCCATCGTCTTCACGCCTGCCTTCACCAGATCCTTCAGATAGAGGAGCATTTCCATCGCCCTTCCACTGGCGACACGCATTTTTTCAATCTCCTCTTTTGTTTTCAGAAAGACCATTCCTTTGGCTCAAGGCGTTTCCCGCCGGCATTCCTCCTTTGATGCTTCTATCGTCGTCCCTTGATCCTCTGCGACTTCTTCACCAGCCCGTCGTAATGTCTCAGAATGAGATGGGACTCTATCTGCTGAATTGTGTCAAGAGCGACGCCGACGACGATGAGTAGAGCCGTGCCACCGAAATAGAAGGGCACGTTGAACTTCTTCACCAGCAGCGTCGGCAGCACACACACGAAAGATACGTATATCGCCCCTATGAATGTCACCCTCGTGAGGACCCTGTCGATGTACTCCGATGTCCGCTTGCCCGGCCTGATCCCTGGTATGTATCCCCCGTACTTCTTCATGTTGTCCGCCACGTTATCGGGGTTGAAGACGATGGCTGTGTAAAAGTAGCAGAAGAAGATGATGAAGCCAACGTAGAAGATCTCGTGGAGCGCTGACCCCGGTGTGAAGAGTTCCGCCACCTTCTTCGCATAGGGATGGGTGATGAAGTTTGAGATCGTGGCGGGGAACATGATGATGGATGACGCGAAGATCGGCGGGATGACACCTGCCGTGTTGACCTTCAGCGGCAGGTGCGTCGACTGACCGCCCATCATCTTCCGCCCGACGACCCTTTTCGCGTATTGCACGGGGATCCTGCGCTGCGATGTCTCCATGAATATTATGAAAGCAACGACGGCAAGCATCATCGCCATGAGGACGAGTACCACGAACCAGTTGAGCTCACCGGTGTTGACCAGGCTCCATGTCCCTGCAACGGCGTTCGGCATACGGGCCACGATGCCCGCAAAGATGATCAGCGAGATGCCGTTGCCTATGCCCTTCTCGGTGATCTGCTCTCCGAGCCACATGATGAAGGACGTGCCGCCCGTGAGCGTGATCATCGTCATCAGCCGGAAGCTCCACCCGGGGTTGAAAACGACGGGCTCGCCGCCGGCTCCCCGCATCTGTTCGAGGCCGATGGCGATGAAAAGGCCCTGGATGATGCTGATGACGACCGTCCCATACCGTGTGTACTGGGTTATCTTCCTCCGTCCCGCCTCACCCTCCTTCGAGAGCTTCTCGAGCGTGGGTATGACGACGGTCAGAAGTTGAAGTATGATCGACGCCGAAATGTAGGGCATGATCCCGAGGGCGAAGATGGAGAGCCTCTCCAGTCCGCCGCCGGCGAACATGTCGAAAAACCCGAGCAGGGTTCCCTTGGCCTGCTCAAAGATGCCCGCGAGGACGTTTCCGTCAATGCCCGGCGTGGGTATGTGGATGCCGACACGGTAGACCGCAAGCAGCCCGAGGGTCCATATGATCCTGCGCTTCAGCTCGGGGATCTTTCCAATATTCTGGAAACCTCCCATTAGACGAGCACCTCCACCTCACCACCCTTGGCCTGTATCTTCTCTATGGCCTTCTGTGATGCCTTGTGAACCGATATTTTTATGGGAAAATCTATGTCTCCCGCGGCGAGAAGCTTGATCCCGTCCTTCACCTTCTTGACGAAACCCGACTTCAGGATGTCTTCGACGCCGATCTTCTCCATACCCTTGAAGACCTCGAGGTCTCCGATATTGATGACGGCGTACTCCTTGCGAAAGGGGTTCTTGAAGCCTCTCTTGGGAATCCTTCTCGTCAGCGGCAACTGGCCGCCCTCGAAGCTCTTTCCCTTCGTTCCGCCGCTCGTCGAACGCTGGCCCTTGTTGCCGTAGCCCGCCGTCGTTCCGAGCCCTGATCCGGTTCCCCGGCCGACACGCTTGCGGGTCTTCTTCGCTCCCGGGACTGGTTTAAGATCTGATAGTTTCACCGAGCATCCTCCAGTACTGTAACAAGGTGCATCACCTTTTTGACCATGCCCCTTATCTCCGGGGTGTTCTTCACCGTCTTTTCCTGGTAAAGCCTCTTGAAGCCGAGGCTCCTGACCGTTGCCCTCTGGTCCTCCGGACAACCAATGAAGCTCTTCGTCCATTTTATCTTGAGGTGGCTCATCCTACCCCTCCTCGACTTTCAATTTGCCCCTCTGTTTCAATGCCACCTCGGGCGATTTCAACTGAGAGAGGCCCCTGATGGTTGCCTTCACCACGTTATGGTAATTCCTTGAACCATAACACTTCGTAAGGATATTGGTTATCCCCGCCACCTCGACAACGGCCCGTACGGCGCGGCCGGCGATAACGCCCGTGCCTTCCCGTGCCGGCTTCATGTACACCTGGCTTGTTCCAAACTTCGCCATGATCTCATGGGGGATCGTCCCCTTTTCCACGGGGACCTCTATAAGGCTTTTCTTGGCCCTTTCAACGGCTTTTCGTATCGCATCAGGCACTTCATTAGCCTTGCCCAGTCCGAAGCCGACCTTTCCATTACCGTCGCCGACAACCACGATGGCGCTGAAAGAAAACCTGCGGCCACCCTTGACAACCTTCGCGACGCGGTTTATGTAGACAAGCCTGTCCTGTAACTCAAGATCGCCTGCGTCTATTCGCTTTCTTTCAACCAACACAACCTCCCGTTAGAATTTTAGCCCGGCTTCACGCGCCCCGTCGGCGAGCGCCTTGATCCTTCCGTGATACTTGAAGCCGTTGCGGTCGAAAACCACCTCCGTAATGCCGAGTTCGAGGGCCTTCTTTCCGATAGCTTCGCCGACCTTCTTCGCGGCGTCGCTGTTGCCGCCGCTCTTCAATCCGGCCTGCACTTCCTTGTTGAGGGTCGAGGTCCCGGTAAGGACCTTTTGCTGCGTGTCATCCACGAGCTGCGCGTATATCTGCTTGATACTCTTGAACACCGTGAGTCTCGGTTTCAGCTCGGTGCCGTGGATCTTCTTCCGTATTCTCAGTTTCCGCCTCTGCCGGGCTTCGACTTTATCCTTTCTGGCCATACCGCTACTCCTTATTTCCCGCTTTTGCCTGCTTTCTTTCTCAGGACCTCGTCGGCGTACTTGATACCTTTGTTCTTGTAAGCATCGGGTTTTCTCAAAGCACGTATCTTTGCGGCAACCTGCCCCACCAGTTCCTTGTCGATCCCCTGGATGGACACCTGTGTCTGCTTTTCAAGCCCGCCGGTGATGCCTTCGGGGAGCGTAAAGACTATGGGATGTGAATAACCGAGATAAAAGGTGAAACTCCCGGACTGGAATTCCGCCCTGTAGCCGATGCCGACGATCTCGAGTTTCTTTTCGAATCCCTTCGACACGCCATCCACCATGTTGGCGATAAGCGTCCTCATGAGACCGTGGTAACCCCTGATCGTCTTTTCTTCGCTCGTGCGGGACACGGTCACGGTGCTGCCGTCCATGCTGAGCGTCAGCCCCTTCAGGAACGGCCTCTTGAGGGAGCCCTTGGGCCCTGTGACGAAAACCTCGCCTTCCTTAAGCTCCAGTTTTGTTCCCTGCGGGAGTATAATTGGCTTTTTCCCTATCCTCGACATACCTGCACCTCACCACACCACGAGGAGGGGTTCTCCTCCAACCTTGTTCTTTATCGCGTTCTTGTCCGTCATGAGGCCTTTCGACGTGGAAACCACAACGATGCCTGTCCGATTCCGGAACCTGGGCATGTCGGTGACCTTGGCATAGACGCGCCTGCCCGGCTTACTGATCGTCTTGAGGCCGGTGATGACGCTCTTCGAATTCTCGTCGTAGCTGATGTAGACCTTGAGGAACTTCTTTCTGCTCTCGTCGACAAAGGTCTTATAATTCCTCACGTAGCCCTCTTCCTTGAGGATCCTGGAAATGGAGAACTTCATGTTGGAATAAGGAATGTCAACCGTTTCATGACGAGCCGTGATGGCGTTGCGGATCCTCGTCATCATGTCTGCTATTGGATCAACCATACCCATCTTACCACCTCACCAGCTTGATTTTAGAACGCCGGGGATCTCGCCCCTCAGGGAATAGGACCTAAAGCAGACCCTGCACATCTGGAATTTCCTGATAAAGGCTCTCGGCCTGCCGCAGACGGCACATCTGTTACGCACACGCACCTTGAACTTCGGCGCCCTCTTCGTCTTTTCTATCATTGCTTTCCTTGCCATGCACTCCTCCGTCAACTCCTGAAAGGCATACCCATGAGTTTCAAAAGCTCATGGCCTTCTTCATCCGTCTTCGCCGTTGTCGTGATCGTTATGTTCATTCCCCTGATCTTGTCGATCTTGTCGTACTCGATCTCGGGAAAGATGATCTGTTCTTTCAATCCCAGGGTGTAATTGCCCCTGCCGTCGAATGATTTCGGGGAAACCCCCTTGAAGTCTCTCACCCGCGGCAGGACAATGGTCACCAGTTTGCGGTAGAACTCATACATCCTCTCGCTGCGCAGTGTCACCATGCATCCCACGGACATGCCTTCGCGGAGTTTGAAGGAGGCGATGGATTTCTTCGCCTTCGTGATGACCGGCTTCTGGCCGGTGATCAGCTTGATATCGCCCGAGGCCGCATCGAGGGCCTTGATGTTCTGCAGGGCCTCGCCGAGGCCGATATTCACGGTGATCTTCACGATCTTCGGCACTTCCATTATGTTCTTATACTGAAACCGCCTCATGAGGGCCGATTTCACTTCCTTTTCGTAGAACTCCCTGTACGTATTCAACGACCGCCTCCCGCTTACTTATCGATGACCTCGTCGCATTTCTTGCAAAAACGCACCTTTTTACCGTTCTCCAGGACCTTCTTTCCCGTCCGGACGGGCTTCGCGCACTTCTCGCAATAGATCATGACGTTCGAAACATGGATGGAACTCTCCATCTCCATGATGCCGCCCTTGGCCTTCTGGCTCGGCCTCACGTGTTTCTTCACCATGTTGACCTTCTCAACGATCAGCCGGTCCTTCTTGTAGTTGATCCTGAGGACCTTCCCCGTCTTTCCCTTGTCCTTTCCGGTCGTTACCATTACCAGGTCATTTTTCTTTACGTGATACGCCTTTTCCATGATAAACCTCACACAACCTCGGGGGCCAGGGACACGATCTTCATGAACCTCTTGGCCCGAAGCTCTCTCGCCACGGGACCGAAGATGCGCGTTCCCACGGGCTCATTATACTGATTTATGATGACCGCCGAATTGTCGTCGAACTTCACGTACGAACCGTCGTTCCTGCGTATCTCCTTCTTCGTCCTGACGATCACGGCCTTGACCACTTCACCCTTCTTCACCTTGGAGTTGGGGATCACCTCTTTCACCGATGCCACGATGATGTCTCCCACTGTCCCGTAGCGCTTCCGTGACCCGCCGAGCACCTTGATGCACCCCAGTTTCTTCGCACCTGAATTGTCGGCAACTTCGAGCTTAGATCTCTCCTGAATCATGTGCCACCTCGTTCTTGACCAAGAAAAGTTCCTCGTGTCTGACAACCTCTTTTACGAGCCAGCGCTTGTCCTTGCTCAGAGGTCGTGTCTCCACGATCAATACCCGGTCGCCCGTCTTGCTGGAATTATTCTCGTCGTGTGCTTTATATCTCAGTTTCCTCTTGATGAACTTGTGATACTTCGGGTGCTTGAGGAACTTTTCGACCTCAACGACAACCGTTTTATCCATCTTGTCCTTAATGACCCTGCCGACCATCTTTCGCTTGCTTATTTCGCGTTTAGCTTCCATGGGAACCTCTTTAAGCCTTTATTCCTTCCCGCTCAAGACGGTTTCTATCCTGGCGACGTCCTTCTTCAGCGTGTTCATCCGTGCCGTGTTCTCAAGCTGCCCCGTCGAATGCTGAAATCTCAGGTTGAAAAGCTCTTCCTTGAGATCCTTCTTCTTCTTTGCCAGTTCCTCTTTCGTCAGTTCCTTCAGCTCTTTCGCTTTCATTGTTCCTCACTTCGTGCAATGAACTTGGTACCGATCGGAAGTTTGAAGGAAGCAATTCTCAAGGCCTCGCGCGCCTTTTCTTCGGGAACGCCGGTGATCTCGTAGAGGACCCTGCCGGGTTTCACGACGGCAACCCATCCTTCGTTCGGCCCTTTCCCCTTGCCCATCCTTGTCTCCGCAGGCTTTTTCGTTATGGGCTTGTCAGGGAATACCCTGATCCAGACCTTGCCTGTCCTCTTGACATATCTCGTAAGGGCGATACGGGCCGCTTCGATCTGACGGGATGTGATCCATCCGCCTTCCGTGGCCTGGAGGCCGAAGTCGCCGAAGCTGACCACATTGCCCCGCTGAGCGACGCCCCTGAGGGTACCTTTCTGCACTTTTCTGTATCTTACCCTTTTTGGTGCAAGCATTACCGAGCCTCCTGAAATACTTCTCCTTTGAATATCCAGACCTTTATACCGATCACGCCATACTTCGTGGACGCGACAGCATACCCGTAGTCGATATCGGCTCGAATGGTCTGCAGGGGCACCCTGCCTTCACGATACCATTCGGTCCGCGCCATCTCGGCGCCGCCGAGCCTGCCGGCGCACATGGCCTTTATGCCCTTGGCGCCGAACTTCAGCGCCTGCTGTACGTTCTTCTTCATCGCCCGTCTGAATGAAACCCTGCGCTCGATCTGGAGCGCCACATTCTCGGCGACAAGCTGGGCGTCCGTCTCGGGCCTTTTCACCTCGGTGATGTTGAGGATGACCTCCTTGTCGGTGATCCGCTGGAGTTCACGCTTCAGGTTCTCAACCTCGGCTCCCTTGCGCCCTATCACCAGACCCGGCCTCGATGTGTGGATGTTTATCTTCGCCCGCTTGTCCTTGTTGGCGGCACGTTCTATCTCGATCTTCGATATCCCGGCCTGGTAAAGCTTCTTCTTGAGAAACTTCTTTATCACCAGGTCTTCGTGGAGGAACCTCGCGTAATTCCGTGCCGCGAACCATTTGGAATCCCAGGTCTTGATGACCCCGAGCCTGAAACCGAAAGGGTTTGTCTTCTGACCCATTTAACCTCCAAGTCTATGCTTCATCCAGGATGAGCGTTATATGGCTTAATCTCTTGCGTATCTTCGTTGCACGCCCCATCGCCCTCGGCATGAAGCGTTTCAGGACCGGTCCGCCGTCCACCATGATGCTCTTGACGTACAGGTTGTCCACATCGATGTATTTCTTCTGTCGGGCGTTTGCTATGGCGCTGTCGAGGAGCTTCTTCAATAGGAAGGCGCTTTTCTGCGGCATGTAGGTCAAGAGCCCCGAGGCCTCGTTGACGTTCTTCTTCCTGATCAGGTCAGCGACGATCCGCACCTTCCGCGGTGATATACGTATCATTCGAGTCTTCGCCGTGATTTCCATGATATCAATCCTTCTTCCTGGCCACTTTCGATTTCCTGTCGCCGGCATGGCTGTGGAAGGTCCGTGTCGGTGAGAACTCACCGAGCTTGTGGCCGACCATTTCCTCGGTTACGAAAACCGGTATGAACTTCCTGCCGTTGTGGACCGCAAAGGTGAGCCCCACAAAATCGGGGGTGATCGTGGAACGGCGCGACCATGTCTTGATCACCTTCGAACCCTTTGTCTCCTTCGCCTCATCGACCTTCTTCGCCAACTTAACATCCAAGAACGGCCCTTTACTGACGGAACGTGCCACAAGAACCTCCTAACCTCTCAGTTTGATGATAAACTTGTCTGTCCGTTTGTTCTTCCTGGTCTTCTGACCCTTGGCCAGCTGGCCCCAGGGGGAACAGGGATGCCTGCCGCCCTTCGACCTGCCTTCGCCACCGCCCAGAGGGTGGTCGACGGGGTTCATGGCGGTGCCGCGGACAGTGGGTCTCGTGCCGAGCCACCGCGGCTTGCCTGCCTTGCCGATGGTAATGTTCTCATGGTCGATGTTGCCGACCTGCCCGATCGTCGCCATGCAGGAAAGGTTGACGAGCCGCACGCCGCCGGAGGGCAGTCTCAGGTGTCCGTACTCGCCCTCCTTGGCCACGATCTGCGCGTAGCTTCCCGCGCTTCGCGCCAGCTGCCCGCCCTTGCCGGGTTTCATCTCGATGTTGTGCACAAAGGTGCCCAGGGGGATGTATTTCAGGGGAAGGGCGTTGCCTTCCTTGATCTCCGTGTCAGGTTTCATGCTGGCGATCACCGTGTCTCCGGCCTTCACGCCGAGCGGGGCCAGGATATAGCGCTTCTCGCCGTCGATATAGTGGATAAGGGCGATGTTCGCCGAACGGTTGGGGTCATATTCGATGCCCGCAACCTTCCCCAGGATCTCGAACTTGTTGCGCTTGAAATCGATCATGCGCAGGCGCCGCTTGTGTCCGCCGCCGATGTGTCTCGTGGTGATCTTTCCGCTGTGATTTCGTCCGCCTGTCTTCTTTATCGGTTTCAGCAGGGATTTCTCCGGCTTGTCCTTCGATATCTCATCGAAGGTAAGCCCGCTCATGAAACGCCTGCCCGCGGATGTAGGTTTGTATTCTTTCACGCCCATGTCTACGCACCCTCAAAAATCGTGATTTTGTCCTTCGGACTCAGCTTCACAATGGCCTTCTTCCAGTCCGACCGCTTGCCATGGAACCGTCCGAGCCTCTTCTTCTTCCCTTCCATGTTCGATACATGGACATCGACCACTTTGACCTTGAAGAGCTTCTCGACGGCCTTTCTTATCTCTATCTTGTTTGCGCCTCTCGCGACCTCGAAGACGTACTGGTTTCCCGTATCCTTCACCAGCGTGCTTTTCTCGGTAATGATCGGCCGCAGGATGATATCGTATTCGTTCATGATGCCAGCACCTCTTCGACCTTTTTCACCGCGTCCACCGTCATGATGAGCTGCTCGTGGCGGATGATGTCGTAGACATTGATTCCCTCCACCCTGAGGACCTTGACGTAGGGGATGTTCCTCGCAGACTTCTCCACTGTCTCATCCTTCTTGTCGATGATGAAGAGCGGCTTCGTCAGGCTGAGGGTCTTGACGATACCGAAAAAGGCCTTCGTGCTGATACTCGCCAGTTCGAGCTTATCGAGGACCTTCATCTTCGATCCCGTGCTCCTCACCGTAAGGGCCGATCGCAGGGCGCTTCTCCTGACCTTCCTCGGCACTGTGTAGCTGTAGTCCCTGGGCTGGGGCCCAAATATGGTTCCGCCGCCGACCATCACGGGAGAACGGGAGGAACCGCGCCGGGCCTGCCCTGTCCCTTTCTGTTTGTAAGGCTTGCGGCCACCGCCGGCGACCTCGCTGCGGCCTTTCGTCTTGGCGGTCCCTCTTCTGCGCCTGGCAAGCTGCATCTTGACCACGTCGTGGATAAGATGCTCCTTTACCTCGCAGTTGAAGATCTCATCCTTGAGTTCTATCTCCCCAACCTTTGCACCCTCTATGTTCAGTATGTCTGTGACTGCCATAACCTGCTCCTAAGATTTGATCTCCACATCGACACCGGCCGCCAGTTCGAGCTTCATAAGGGCATCAACCGTTTGCTGTGTGGGATCGACGATGTCCATCAACCGTTTATGTGTACGGATCTCAAACTGTTCCCGTGATTTCTTATCGATGTGCGGCGATCTCAAGACTGTGAACTTCTGGATCCTTGTCGGTAGCGGTACGGGACCGATCACCTGCGCGCCTGTCTTCTTCGCCGCATCGACAATCTCTTTCACCGACTGATCGAGCAGTCTGTGATCAAATGCTTTCAGGCATATCCTGATTCTCTGCCGCATTGTAATTCCCCTTTATTCGATTATCTCGGTGACGACGCCGGCACCGACTGTCTTGCCGCCCTCGCGGATGGCGAAACGAAGCTCCTTTTCCAGTGCGATGGGGGTGACGAGCTCGACGG
>JAAYAK010000222.1 GCA_012719415.1 Syntrophorhabdus sp. | reverse complement strand
GTCTTACCAGGGCCGCTGACAATTTACTTGTAAGTCCAACAGTATCATATTATACTGTTCTCGCACATTGATGTGTCCCCCTCAACGGCCCCGAGGGCTTAAGCAAGCATACCGAACAAAGAAGTTCACCCAAAGTCAATGTTTAAGGACTGAACAAACCTTTCCAGAAATAGGCGGAAAGTGTTATTATACGGCTTTGTCCGGTTGAACTTGTGAGGAGGATTAAAATGGAATTGACAGAGGTATTTGGATCCAACGTCTTCAACGATAAGGTCATGAAACAACGCCTGCCGAAGGAGGTCTACAAGGCCCTCCGGAAGACGATCCAGCAAGGCACGCCGCTTCGGCCGGACGTGGCCGACGTGGTGGCCAACGCGATGAAAGACTGGGCCATCGAAAAGGGTGCCACGCACTACACACACTGGTTCCAACCCCTGACGGGTATCACCGCCGAGAAGCATGACTCTTTCATCTCCCCGGCCCCCGACGGCAGTGTCATCATGGAATTCTCGGGCAAACAGCTCGTTCAGGGCGAACCTGACGCCTCATCCTTCCCGAGCGGCGGCTTGAGGGCCACCTTCGAGGCACGGGGCTACACCGCCTGGGATTGCACCTCGCCCGCCTTCCTCAAGGAGGATCAGAGCGGCAACGTGACGCTCACCATCCCGACGGCTTTTTATTCCTATCGCGGAGAAGCCCTCGACAAGAAGACCCCCCTCCTGCGTTCCATGAAGGCCCTGTCCCGGCAGGCGCTCAGAGTGCTCAAGGCGATGGGGAACACGACGTCCACGAACGTGACCTCCACAGTAGGCCCCGAGCAGGAGTACTTTCTCGTGGACAAGAAACTCTTTATGGAGCGTCTCGACCTGCTCCTCGCGGGCCGCACGATCTTCGGCGCACCCCCGCCCAAGGGTCAGGAACTCGAGGACCAGTACTTCGGCGCCATCAAGGACCGTGTCTCCGACTACATGCACGACCTCGACGTGGAACTGTGGAAGATGGGCATCACCTCCAAGACGAAGCACAACGAGGTGGCCCCGGCCCAATACGAGATGGCCCCCATCTTCGACACCACGAACATCGCCACCGATCACAACCAGCTCGTCATGGAGACGATGCAGAAGGTCGCCTTCCGCAACGACCTCGTCTGCCTTCTCCACGAAAAACCCTACGCCGGAATTAACGGGTCGGGCAAACATAACAACTGGTCCCTGTCGACGAGCGACGGCCAGAACCTCCTGGAACCCGGGCACACGCCCAGTGAGAACGTCCAGTTCCTGCTTTTCCTTTGCGCCATGATCAAGGCCGTCGACACCCACGCCGATATCCTGAGGGCGACCTGCGCGACAGCGGGGAACGACCATCGCCTTGGTGCCAACGAGGCGCCGCCCGCAATTGTCTCCATCTTCATGGGAGAAGAACTGACGGAGGTGATCGAGAAGATCGCCAGGGGCGAGAAGACCTCGGCCCGGGGCGAGCAGCTCATCAACGTCGGTGTCGACACGCTGCCCATGATACCGAGGGACAACACCGACAGGAACAGGACCTCTCCCTTTGCCTTCACGGGCAACAAGTTCGAGTTCAGGATGGTAGGCTCCGCCCAATCCATAGCGGGCTCGAACGTGGCCCTGAACACCATAGCCACCGAAGCCCTCGACGAGATCGCCACGAGGCTGGAAAAGGCCAGGGACAAGAATGCCGAGGCCGCAGCGATCATAAAGGACACCTGGAAGAAACACAGCCGGATCATCTTTAACGGGAACAACTACTCCGAGGAGTGGGTGGCGGAAGCCGAAAAGAGAGGTCTCCCCAACGTGGCCAACACCGTCGATGCCCTCAAGGCGTTCGTGACGGAGAAGGCCTTCAAACTCTTCGAAAAATACGATGTCCTCTCCCGCAAGGAGCTCCATTCCCGCTACGACATCTACGTCGAGGCCTATGCGAAGCAGATCAATATCGAGGCGCGCGTCGCCATCGACATGGTCAGAAGACAGTTCATCCCCGCGGCCCTTGAATACGCAACCTTCCTTGCCGATTCCATCGACGATCTGAAGTCCGTCAAGGGACCCGCCGCGGTTCCCGAAGACATACTGAAGAAGGTCGGCACTGTTCTCAATTCGGCTTACAAGAACCTCGGCAGGCTGGAAACCGCTGTCGAAAAGGCGCAGGCTGTCAGCAACACCGTCAAACAGGCCGAGAGCTACCGCGACAAGGTCTTCACCGCACTGCAGGCATTGAGGGGCGATATCGACAGTCTCGAAATGCTGATCCCTGCGGATACGTGGCCCGTTCCGACTTACGCGGACCTCCTCTTCAAGCTCTGAGAGAACACCATCAGACATGCAAAGGCCGGCCCCTCCCGGGACCGGCCTTTTTACATTGCAACAACTCCGGTGGTTCTATGCCGTATTCAGGATCATCCTTGCGTCTACGACGTACAGCTCATCGCCGCTGCCCTTGACGGGGTTGAGGTCGATCTCTTCGATCCGGGGAAAATCGGAGACAAGCCGGCCCAGTCTCCGCAGACAGTCGACGAGGCGCTCCAGGGAGACACCCTTTTGACCGCGGACACCCTCGAGGATGGGGTAAGACCGGATTGACGTCACCATTGTGCGGCATTCCTCTCCGGAAAGGGGCGCAAGGGCAAAGGCGACGTCCTTCAGGACCTCGGTGTATATCCCCCCGAGGCCGAACATGACAAGATGGCCGAGGTCACCGGAGCGGCTCGCGCCGATGATGACCTCCGTGCCTTCGACCATCCGCTGGATGACGACACCTTCCGCGCCCTCTATGGCGGTCAGGTCGTGCCAGGCCCGCCCGGCGGCCCCGGCGTCGGCGATCATGAGCCTTACCCCGCCGATATCGCTCTTGTGGAGGGGCCCGAGGACCTTCATCGCCAGGGGATATCCTATCCTTTCACAGGCATCCTTCATTTCCTCGAACGACGCGGCCTGCGCCTC
>JAAYAK010000221.1 GCA_012719415.1 Syntrophorhabdus sp. | reverse complement strand
TCCTCCATCTCCCATATGCCGCAGGGACAGACGCCGGCGCAGAAACCGCAGCCTATGCAGAGGCTGGCGTCGACGACGTACTCGTAAGTGCCGTCCTCGTGTTCCACGCGTGATATGGCACCGTAATGGCACGCAATCTCGCACATGTGGCAGTCGCGGCAGACGGCGCACGACAGGCAGCGGTTCGCCTCGGCATTGAGTTCGACGGGTCCGGCCTTGCACGCCTCGTAGTAGGCGGTCTTTATCCGCTCGAAGGGAATGACCGGCCTTGGCTCGGTCCTGTAGAAAGACCTCCCGGTGAGCAGGGCGTCGACGGCAAGGGCCGCCCGTCTTCCGTGGCCGATGGCATGCGTCACGAGCCCGGGGCTCACGGCGTCACCGATGGCGAAGATCTTCGGGTCCGTCGTGTGGCCGGCCTCGTCCGCCTCTATCCAACCGTCTTTCCTCACGTGGACGGCCTCGGGCAGGAAACCCGTCAGCGGCGTGTCCCCGATGGAAATGACGACGTGATCGGCCTCGATGGATGTCCTGTCCGTGAAAGTGATCTTGCCTTTCTTCACCGACCAGGACGAAACGAACCGGGGCCAGAGGACCTTCGTCCCCAGGGATTCGGCTATCTCCCGTTCCTTTCCGAAGGCGGCCGGTCTCTGGATGTCGACGGCGGTGACCGCGGCGGCGCCGAGACGGAACGCCTCGGCTGCAACGTCCATGCCCACGTTCCCCGCACCGATGACGACGACCTTTCTGCCTGTGAGGTCGGGCGCTTCCTTCGTGTTCGCCCGGCGGAGGAAATCGTAGGCGGGCACCATGTCCGACGCGCCCTTCATGTCCGGCACGCGGGGCTTGTGGGCACCGCAGGCGACGACGACGGCGTCGTGCCCGGCATAGATCTCGTCGAACCTCCCCCTGTCCACCCTGACACCTGTGTGCACACTCACACCTATCTTCCTGAAGCGGCCAAGCTCCGCCGACAGGATGCGCCGCGGCAGTCTCCGCTTCGGAATGAAATATTCCAGCTTCCCGCCGATCTTCTCCTCCGCCTCATAGAGGTCTACGCTGTGCCCTTTGAGGGCGAGCTGCCATGCCGCCGAGAGTCCGCCCGGACCGGCTCCGATGACGGCGACCCGTTTGCCCGTCGCCTTGTCGCGCTCCGGAAGGGACAGCTCCAGGCTCGCCTTGCCGAACTCCTCCGTGTCGAGGGGCCGGTCAACGAGGGCACGCGTGCACCCCTGCATGCACAGGTGGGCGCAGACCTCGCCGCAGACGCTGGCCGGCAGGGGACTGTACCTGAGGACCAACTCCAGCGCCTCGTTCAGCTTTCCTTCGCGGATGAGACGCGTGCGCTGCCATGTCGGGATCCCGCTGGGACAGGTGTATTCGCATGGCGGAGCGTACTTCCCGTTGTTCCATGACGGCCGGAACCTCCTGTCCTGCCCGGTCGTTATGTAGGGAAGGACCGTTCCCGGGTGGTCGATGTACTCGGCGAATATGCCTCCCCCGCCAACTCCCGCCTCCCACATCGCTTTGCGGAACTCGCCGAGGGACACGGCGAAGGGCCTCGTCTTCTCCCGTTCCCTGGCGGTCAGTGGAATAAGCTTCCTCCACGCGCCGGCATCCTTCGTCAGCTCCCTGTAGTGGTCCTCGCGCTCTATGGTCCTGAGGAAAGGCCTCATGTTCGTCTTGAGCCACTGCCAGTCCTGGGGCGTGAGCTCGAGGAGCCGCACGTCCGACTCGCTGTAGGTCTCGATGGGACCGCGGAAATAGATGATCCCGCCGACCATTCCCACGCAGGGACGGTACCCTATGATGTTGTTCCTGTTGCGGGGCTCGACGCCGCAGATGACGGCGATGCCGCCGGCCTTGAACTCGGCGAAGGTGTCGCCCACATCGCGAAAGTACCAGGACTGGGGAGGGTCGTATTTGGGGTTGTGCTTCGTCATCGTGTCGCAGCGGGCCCCGCCGGAACCGCGGACATAGAGTTTCCCCTGCGCGGCTGCGTTGTGGGCCCCGTTGCCCGCGTCACCGAGGACCGTGATCTCGGCTCCGCAATTGAGCCACCCCACGTCATCGGAAACACTGCCCTTCGCGATTATCTTCGTTCCGAACATTCCCATCCCGCCGAGCCGCTGCCCCACCGGTCCCTCGACGGTGATGGTCACCGGTTCCGGGAAACCCCACAGGCGGCCCCCGATACCGTGCTGCCCGTTCGCCACGACGTGTATCTCTGTCGAACCCTCCCGGATCGCCTCGCGGATCTCCTCGTCGAGGACCCTCGAATTCGTGCGCTGCTCGTTCCTGTTTCCTTCGATGATCTTTGCCATGGCCCTATCCTCGCTTCCCTGAACCGCTCTTCCCGTCAGCAGACATAGCCTATCCGCAGACGCTCCGCTATATCCGCGTCATCCGCGCACAGGGCGTCGGACATGCCGATGGGCAACTCCGTGCTCCTGCCGAGCGGCGCAAAGATCTTCCTCAACTCCACGTCCAGCGACCGGAAGACCTCAACCACCCTTTCGGCCACCTTTTCCGGGTCCAGTCTGCGGTACAGCCTCGGGTCCTGGGTGGTGATACCCCGGGGACACCTGCCGATATTGCAGATGTTGCACCTGTTCATCTCGTCTCCGAAACACCCGGCGGCCGCCTGCATCATGTATTTCCCGATGGACACCGCCGACGCCCCCAGCATGATGAGCGCCGCGGCGTTGGCCGCGAGTCCGCCCTTCTTGCCCACCCCTCCAGCGGCGATGAGCGGCAGCTCGTTCTGTCGTCCCTGACGGGAAAGGTCAAGATAGCAATCGCGGATGTTGGACGCGATGGGATGCCCCATCTTGTCGAGGGAAACATTGTACGCGGCGCCGGTGCCCCCTTCCTCACCATCTATGGACAGGCCGCCGGCGTAGGGATTGCGCAGCAGGTTGTTGAGCACCGCCTTTGCCGTCCTCGTTCCCGATATCTTGGGGTATACGGGCACCCTGAACCCGAAGGCCATGGACATGGCCTGGATCATCTTCGCCACCGACTCCTCGATGGAGTACTTCGTCTGGTGCGTCGGGGGGGACGGCAGGTCCACACCCTGCGGCACGCCCCGTATCTCCGATATGAGCTTCGTGACCTTTTCCGCCATGAGGAGCCCGCCGTCCCCGGGCTTCGCTCCCTGACCGTACTTGATCTCTATCGCGCAGGGGTCATCGACCATGTCCGGGATCGCCCGGATGATCTCGTCCCATCCGAAGTAACCCGAGGCGATCTGGAGGATGAAATACCTGATGAACCTTGATTTGAGAAGCCTCGGCGGTATGCCGCCTTCCCCGGACGCCATGACGACGGGCATGTGGTCGACCTCGTTGAGGTACGCCACCCCCATTGCGAGTCCTTCCCACATCGTCGGCGACAGGGCCCCGACGGACATGCTGCCGATCATGACGGGATATATCTCCCGGACGGGCGGGACAAACCTGACGCCCCCGCCTGCCAGTTCCAGCTTGCCTTCCTTTACCCTGAAGGGCATCTCCTCCGGCGGCAGAACGCGCCCGAGATAGGACCGTATCCTGAACTCGTGGCGCCCGGCGTCGAGTGCCGGGTCCGTGAGCATCGATATACGCGTGAATTTCAGGTGGTCAAGCGTGGATTCCCGGGGATCGTTCCGTCTGCCGCCCCTGCGGTACGGGTGTCCTCCCGGGTTCTTGTGGAAGAGGAACTTGTGCTGGGGATTAAAAACAGGCTCTATGGCGTCGTTGGGACACACGAGAGTGCAGGCTCCGCACCCGGTGCAGTACCGTTCGATGTCCGTGGTCTGCTTCACCACGACAACGGTCTTCCGCGTGACCTTCGGAGTGGGGGACGCGTCTTCGGAGCTCACCTCGCGCCTTGTCACCACCGAAGGCTCGATGGCAGACATGGGGCACACGGCGGTGCACCGGCCGCATCTCTTGCACCTGTCCTCGCGCCACACGACGATATAGGGAAGGTCCTTGACCGTCAGTTCATGATTGTGGTCCAGCCGTACAGCTGATTCCATACCCGCACCTCCTGCGCTCCCGGGGAAACGATGACCATGTCATGTTTCATGGGGAAGATGTCCCTGGCACTCTCTCTTTGGGGGACCATGCTCTCGAGCCCGCACTCCTCCGACACGAGCCCGACCTTTCCCCTGACACCGCCCACAACCCCGGGGCGGAGCTTCTTCGCGTCGTGGACCATGAAACAGGAACCGTCAGGGGTGAACCCGATGATGACGTTCGGCCCGTCGATACACAGCGGGCGAAGGGCCACCCGCATGAGGGAAAGCACCTCGCTGTCTTCGCGCCGCCAGAGGTCACCCTCGCCCAGAGGCGTGATGACGTCCTTGTAATAGTGGAGGGGATAGCCGAGCTTCTTCACCGCGTAGTGGAGGATGTGCGTAAAGACCTCGCTGTCGCTGTCGTACCCCGTGTACCCCGCAAACCCCCTGCTCGCAAGGAACTCCCTGATAGGCACGAAGGCCGTGTTCTCGCCGTTGGTCATGGAACCGAAACCCTGGATGAAGAAAGGATGGCAGGCATAGAGGTTGATGTCGTAATTCGTGTTCTGCCGTCCCTGGGCAAAGATGATCTTCGCCTTCAGGCGGGAATCGGAGAGGCCGAAGAACTCCCCGAGCTGCAGGGGATCCCCCACCTCCTTGATGGTGACGATATCCGGGTAAAAGGAGAAGACCGTTATGGAACCGTTCGCCTCCCCCATACACCGAAGGGTGAGCCGCGTCTCGATGAGAAGCTCTTCCTTCTCTTCCTGACTCCGGTCCTCGTACTCCTCCGGGTAGTCGTAAACCTTTGCGAAATAATGGTCTTTGCGCTTTATGCCCTTTACAGGCCTCAGCGCCGGCCGCCACTGGTGCTTCAGCCGAAACCCGGCATGAAAGAGATATTCGTCAAGGGTGTAGAGCCCGTCCTTCGAGCATATCCCCGAAAGCACCGGGTAATCGGAGAACTCTGCAAGCTCTCCGCCCAGGTTCTTGAGGATAAGCCCCATCCCCGAGCCATCGTGGCCCTCGTGCATCGTCTCCAGGGCCCCGATGCATTCCATGGGGTTCAAGTATTCATTCGATGTGATCGCAGCCAGGCGACACATGGCAGCCTCCTTTTCCGGTCCCGCGTCAGACCGTCTCCCGCCAGTCTATCTATCCGTGTTCCAGCCTCTGTGCTTCGTCGACGAACCGCGATATGACCCTGCGGTACTGCAGGGAGGACTCCGCGATCCTTCGGAAGTTGGTGACAACCCTTTTTCCCTGATCGGCAAAGATCTCCATGATCCTTCTGCCGTCGCGGAGGACCCTCTTCACATCGACCTCCCTTTCATGCCTCATCCATGACTCCACCATCTCCGGTGTCGCCTCGATGTGGAACTGGAGACCGTAGGCACTGTGCCCTATTCTGAACGCCTGGTTGGCGCAGGCCCGGCCCTTCGCAAGAAGGACACCGTCGCCGGGAAGGTCGAAGGTGTCCTCGTGCCACTGGAAAACGGTCATATGCTGGGGATTGCCCCGGAAGAGGCTGTCCTTCATACCCTCCAACGTCTTCGTAACGGTGAACCACCCGATCTCCTTCTTTGGCGATCTCATTACGGCGGCGCCACAGGTCTTCGCGATGAGCTGCGCGCCGAGGCATATGCCGAGAAGCGGCACCTCATCGATAAGGGCGCGCCTGATGAGGGTCTCTTCGTCCTTCAGGAAGGGATAGGCATCCTCCTGATAAACGTTCATGGGTCCACCCAGGATGACTATCCCGCCGAAACCGTCAAGGTCATGGGGAAGCGGCGCGCCCCTGCCGGACATGTCGAGGACCTCCACGGTCCACCCGTCCTCGGAAAAGAGGTCCGCTATGTATCCCGGGCCTTCCTGCTC
>JAAYAK010000220.1 GCA_012719415.1 Syntrophorhabdus sp. | reverse complement strand
GTCAACCGGGTTTCCATACCGGTCGACCATCCGGACGGCGATATCCGTCGTCCCCCCGACGGTCACCTCCGGCTCGTACCAGATGTTTTCGATCCTGTACGGGGCCGCATGGTCGATCTGCTGCAGGACCGTCTTCGTCTGCACCAGCGTCTCCTCCTCGTCCCTGTACGAGACGGTCACCGTGATCGGGGCGGTCCCGCTCCGCGTCCCCGGGGTGAAGACCGCCGTCGTCGTGCCGGTGGCGTCGGTCGTGGTGACGGCGGGCGTTATGCTCCCAAAGGTGCTATCCACCGCAAATTCAACCGTGGTTCTCCCGGTCAGGGCACTCCCGGAGGTGCTGTTCGTGACCTGCACCGTGACGGTCGCGGTGTCGCTGCCCCCCGCGGTCAGCCATTCGGAATCTGTGCTGATCGCAACCGTATCGGGTATCAGGGCAGCGGCAGGGGTCACCAGGAGGAGCAGCCCGGCGACGATCAGGTATGCGTGAATCCATCTCCTCATATGCCTTCGTATTGGGAAGTTAGAGTGAGTCAGTATATAAATTCAACACATAAAATAATTTCATTTAACTTTCCGTTTTGGATTTAGGCACTGAAAATCGATCATTTCCGAATAACGTTCGAAGATGTGACCACTCCTCCGAATAGATCCGGTCGGGAGATCCCAAACCAGACGGGGTTCATTTCCCGGGAAGGAAAGGACCGTTCGCGGGGATTTTCGGGAGAAGTTAACCTGATCACCCCAGGAGAAAGACGAACCGCTGCCCGGTTCTGGGGCAAAAACAGATGATATGCCGGATTCTAAAAAGAGAGGAAGATTTAGCCAATCTTGATGTAGGCTCGCGGCGCGCCCTTGGTATGGGCCCAGACGTTGATCGTATCCTCGTCTGTTTCAGCGTCGCGTGCCGAGGCGGTTACTGTTATCCAGTACTGCCCCGGCGAGAGGTCCTTGACAGGCATCATGAACGAGTCTGTTGTCGTATTGTCCGCGGCCACAAATCTCCCGGGGCCCAGGGTCCTGGTGAGGAGGTGGGTCGGCGACCGCATATCTTCATACTGAGAGCGGGCGAGGGATACGTCGACATCCTGTGTACCGCTGTAGTTGATTGTCCAGGTCAACGGGACGCGGTCGGTGTACGGCTCGGAGTCGGGCGCTGTAAACGTAACACGGATGGGTGATATGATCCCGGTGTTGTCGATATCGACACCCGTGATGTATGTGTCAGGGAGGATCAGTCCCTCTCCACCGCCGTCGAACGCGATGACCGAGTTGCTGAGGGATTCGTTGAAGATGTTGATGTTGCCGGTTTTGTTTACCTTGAGGCGGAAGGTCGCCTCCCAGGTCTGGCCGAGGCGGATGGTGCCGATGTCGAAGTGGAGTTGTTTGTCCTGCTTCCAGCCGTCGCCGTCGGTCTGGTCGATGGTACCATTATAGAGGACGGTGCCGGCTCCGGTCTGGTTATGGATATGGGTGGAGACCCCGTCCTTGTAGACGTAGTCGAAGACCTGGTCGCCGGGAACCGGGTTGGTGTTCACCTCGACGTTCTCGAAGTTGAGGTTCAGCGTGGTGTTGACACCGGCCTCTGCCTTGAGCTCGCCGGCGATCTCGGTGTAGATCCTGGCAAGGTCGCCGCCGGTGTCGGCATGGTAGTGTTTCCCGCCGGTCGCCCCCGCAAGGATGTCCATCGTCTCCCATGTGGTATTGCCCTCCTTGATCTCGTCAGTGAACGATATCATGTACAGCCGGACGTTGTTCTTCTCCGCGTAGACGGACATGTTCTGGCTGGTGTGCTGACAGGCGCCTTTATACCAGACTTCCCCTATCCCAAACCAAGACTCCCTAAGATCCCAGAAGTATTTATAGTCCATCTGGGCCCTCTTCCACAGCATACTGTCTTCTGGAAGAACTTCAGCCCAAGGAGGAATCGCACTAAGATAAAACCCCGTACCCCGGGCAAGCGGATCGCCGTAGCAATTGTACTCACCGTCGGACATCAGGATCACGGCACGCACGGCATTGGGGTTCGCATTCCCCGCGGTCCGATTCATCTCCCAGATAGAGTCGCGCAACGCTTTCCGCGTGGCGGTAAATATCCCTGATCCAAGGTCCTCGATAAGATCGTCCACAGTGCTGCTCACGCCCGAAAAATTGCCCGTCAGGGGCAGATTACGGGTGGTGTAGCCGCTATACGAAACCAGGCCGATCCTATCCTGCTCGGGGTTCATCTCCGCTACGAAGGCCTTTGCCGCATTCTTTGCCGCAGCCATCCTCGTCGTATTCGTGCCTTCATCCTTCTGGTTCATACTCCATGACCGGTCAATCGCCAGCACCACATCAACCGGGTTCGACTGAAGCATACTTCCGTCGCCCTTCAGCCTGATCGTGACATCGACCTCCTCGCCTTTCGCAACCGTCCGGTTGGAGACCTCCGTCTCCACCGAGAGGTACGGATAGTTCTTCCAGGTCAGGACGACATCCCGCGTAACGT
>JAAYAK010000219.1 GCA_012719415.1 Syntrophorhabdus sp. | reverse complement strand
GCGGGACGAGAAGGCCGCCGGATCTTGGGAGGCTCCGAGATCCGGCGGCGGTCTTTTCTCTCTTTTGGTCTCTCTCTGCGATCTCTGTGAGCTTGAGAGAGGAGCGCAAGCGACGAACGGGCGAGAGGCATGTCTTTGATCTTTTAGGGTTTGAACAATATCCCGCCGGTGCCCGTGTAGAAGATGCCCGCGACGGCGCCCGTTATGAAGCAGGCCACGTTCGCTGCGAGGAGGGCCCAGAGGCCGAGGACGGCTATGTCCTTCGTGCGTTCGGGGACAAGGCTCGACGTTCCGCCGACGAAGATGGCGAGCGATGGGATGTGGGCGAATCCGCAGAGGGCGTATGTGGCGATGAAGACACTTCTTTCATGGACTATCTTTCCCGCCTGCACGAGGGCGCTGAGGTCCTGGTACGATTTCACCTCCGTCAGGATGATGCGCTCCCCGATGACGCGGGCTATCTGTGGCGCGTCGTCCAGGGGAACGCCCATGGCTACGGTGAAGGGATAGAAGATGTAACCGAGGAGATGATCGAGGGAGAGGTCGACGGTCGTGCCGGCGGCGGAGCCTATGAGTTTTCCAAGATAGTTGAGGCCGCTGTCGAAGAGGGCGACGATGCCGATGAAGGCTATGAGGAGCGCTCCGATGCCGACGAGCATCCTCACCCCGGTCATGGCGCCGTTGATGACGGCCTCTATGGGGTTCGCGGCCTTCTGGTACTCGACGGCGACGACCTTTCCGAGTGTTTTGGGGGAGCCCGTCTCGGGAAAAAGGACCTTGGAGGCGAGTATGGCGGCGGGAGCGAGGAGGATGGAGGCGGAGATGAGGTGCCCCGCCACCTTCGGCAGGGTACCGGAAAGGATGATGACATAGAAGCCGAGGACGCTCGACGCGATGGTGGCCATGCCCGTCGTAAGGACCACCATGAGTTCCGACGGGGTCATCTCCTTGAGATAGGGCCGGACCGTGAGGTTCGATTCGATGCCGAGAAATATCTGGGCCGAGGCACAGAGCGACTCGGCGCCGCTTATGCCCATGACCTTGACGAAGACCCTGGCGAAGAGTCGGATGAGGCGTTCCATTATCCCCACGTAGTACAGGAGCTCCATGAGGGCGGCGAAGAATATGATGGAAGGGAGTGCCTGGAAGGCGAGGATGAACCCTGGTGACCCGGCCTTGCCGGGAGACAGCGCCAGGGGGCCGAAGAGGAACCTGATCCCCTCGAAGGCGCTTTCAATGACCTCCATGGTGATGTCGTTGAGGACGAGAAAGAGCCTCGAACCGAAGGGAACGAGGAAGACGAAAAGGGCGAAGACGATCTGGAGCGCCAGACCCCAGATGACCACCCGGGGATTCACCCGCCGCCTGTGCCTTGAGAGAACCCACAGGAACGCGAGAAACCAAAGCACACCCGCCGCGGAAACCCCATTGTATATCGTCACCTGAGCATCCCCTGTATTGTTATCCTGTGCGGATAAGATAACAGGTGTGACGGAGATTGGCAAGAAGAGAGGTGATGGGTCATGGGTGATAGGTCACATCTGTCCAAAATAAATTTTGAAGGGGAAACCCCGAACAGGTAGAATTAGTTTCGACGAAGAATCAAATAATACCTGAATGGAGGAATCCCCGTGAATAAGTTTAACAGTATGTTCGG
>JAAYAK010000218.1 GCA_012719415.1 Syntrophorhabdus sp. | reverse complement strand
GCTATGAGCAACTGGAACCCGACTGCGGCCGCATCTATTCCACCGTCAAGTTCGACATCCGCAAAGGCGCCTCAGGCAGGCTCGAAGGAAAGATAGCCTCCGTCGAGGCCAAGGTGGGGAAGAAGCTAAGAACCTGAAAAACGGTTCAAGGGTTCAAGGGTTCAAGGGAAAGACCGCGAAGAGGGGTCGGCTGTCAAGGCGATTCGCGCACCGGCCGAAGCATCCGTTGACCTTTCTTTGTTCTCTGCTCTTGAACCCTTGAACCCTTGAACTCTTGAACATTCCTCATTTCTTGGGTGCGAACTGCATCTCAATGGCCTGGGAGCGTGAGCGTGCTACACCACCCGCGTCGTTGTTCGGGGCGACCTTGAGCTGCATGTTATACTGGCTGTACGCCGACTGGTAGTCGCCCACAGCTTCATAGCACTGTCCCAGGATGGCGTGGATCCTGGGATGCTTCGGCGCGGCCTCCGAGAAGGGTTTGAGGTAGCCTATGGCGTACCTGTAGGAACGTGTCCTGTAGTAGTTCATTCCCATGAAATAATTCGATGCCGGGTCCTGTGGGAAGAGTTTCAGGCTCCTCTCAAGGTACTGCACGCTCTCCGAATACCTGTTGCCGGCATACCTGATGGCGCCCATTCCCCTCAGAGCAGGCTGATAGTTGCCGTCGATGCCGAGCGCCTTTGAAAAGTACCGCTCCGCCTCGGGAAGATTGTTCTGCTTCACCAGGATGCTGCCATAGAGCGCGTAGAACGGTGCCTGCCCGGGGTCCTGAGCTATGGCCTGCCTGACGAAGGACAGAGCCTCACCGGTATTGTTCTTCTCAAGGGAGCGGACGGCCTTGTCGTAGTAATTCACGTAGACCGCGTTGACGCGGCGGATGTTCGCCACGGCCGTCTGGAAGCGCTGCCGTGCAGTCCCGTCACCGGATATGGCCACCCGGGGTGTCTGGTTGATGATGTTCTGTATCTCCTCGACACGGATGGAGGTCCTGGGATGGGAAGACAGGAGCTCGCTGAAGAAACTGCTTTCCTGCCTGCTCTGGCCGATGGACCGCGCGTACTGGTCAGAGACCTTCTCAAGGTTCCTGTGAGCGCTCAACGCCGCCCGGGGATCGTAACCGAGCCGCGTCATATACTGGACGCCAAGTCTGTCCGCCTCGAGCTCGTCGTTCCTGCTGAATTTGAGAAGGATAAGCCCGGCCCCCGCTGACCCGAGGGTGAGCGCCGCGTCGGAATATTCGGAACCCGCCATGGCGATCGCCGCGCCGGTGAGAAGGAACTGGCCGAGCATGCTGTAGGTCATCTGCCTCGCTGAATGGCGCGCCGAAACGTGCCCCATCTCGTGACCCATGACATACACGAACTCCGCCTCATTGTCGAGGGCGGCGAGAAGGCCCCGGGTCATCACGACGTGCCCTGGTATCGCCCAGGCATTGGGCACTGAGGTGTTTTGAACGGCAAAATCGACGGGGAGGTTGGGTCTGTGGGAGACCCGGTGAATGTTCATGACGACACCGGACAGGTAGGACCTCAACGCGGGGTCCCTGAACTCCCCCCCTCCGCCCTCTCCGCTCCACAGGGCGTTGGGGTAAAGTTCATTGCCGAGCTGTATCTCCTGAGCCTCGGAAACGAGCATCAGTTCCTGTTCGCCCGTCACGGGATTGACGGCACAGCCGGCGGCGGCAAGCGCGAGAACAACCAGCACCAGTGAAAGGACCCGACGGAACAGCACAGGGAACGATGTCATCGACATGGCCACCTCTTTCTCCGTGATCTATCCTACATTCTTATGTTCTCCGCAGACGTTTGTCAACAAAGGAAATGACTTGAAGCCGAACATCGGGAAAGCGTAAAATAGAACAGCACGAACACTTTCCGGGAGGCATCATGGGTGTAAGCTTCAATCCTTCGAAGATCGTCGCCGTGGGGCTCAATTACAGGGACCATGCCAGGGAGTTGAAGATGGACCTTCCCGGCTATCCGCTCATCTTCATGAAACCGTCCACGTCCGTTATCGGCGACGGAGATCCCATCGTCTTCCCCGCGCAGACACAGGAACTCCACTACGAAGGAGAGCTCGGCATCGTCATGGGCAAACGGGCACGGAACGTTCCCGTCGGCGAAGCCGGTGATTTCATCGCCGGATACACATGCGCCAACGACGTGACCGCACGGGACCTGCAGCGGCTGGACGGCCAGTGGACACGTGCCAAGTCCTTCGACACCTTCTGTCCCCTGGGACCCCGGGTTGCGAGCGATATAGACCCGACCACCCTTGAGATCATGACGCGTGTCAACGGTGAGGTGAAGCAGCGGTCGACGACTGCCAACATGGTCTTCGACGTCTACGATCTGGTGTCTTTCATCTCGGGGATCATGACCCTGCTCCCCGGCGACGTCATCATTACCGGGACTCCCCCCGGAGTGGGCTCTCTTCTCCCCGGTGACACCGTCGAGGTGGAGATAGAGGGCATAGGGATACTTACGAACACGGTCACGGCCGCCGTGCCGTGAATACTCTGACCGCCGGGACCAAGACCGGCGTCATCGAACCCAAGGAGCAGCCATGGATAACATCACGTTTGACGATTTCATCAAGATCGACCTGAGGGTGGCCGAGATAAAGGCCTGTGAGGATATCGAGGGGGCGGACAAGCTCTACAAGCTGACCGTCGACATGGGTGAAGAACGCCTCATCGTCGCCGGCATCAAGCAATACTACGCGAAGGAAGAGCTCATCGGAAAGAAGATCGCCGTCGTGGCCAACCTCGAGCCCAGAAAGCTCCGGGGCATCATGTCCCATGGCATGCTGCTCGCAGCTTCCAACGAAGACAAATCCTCGGTCGTCCTCCTGATCCTCGACAAGGCCATACCGAACGGCAGCAAGATATCCTGACAGGGGATGGTCCACCACATCTTCCTCTTCCTGGCAGGCGTCGCTCTTTTCCTCCTGGGCATGTTGAAGCTCAGCGAGCAGATGCAGCGGGTGTTCAGTTCCCGGATACGGGAGTATATCCGTTTCTCTGTCAGGAAGCCCTTCTACGGGCTCATCGCGGGACTCGTGACCACGATCTTCTTTCAAAGCAGCTCGGCGACAACGCTGCTCACCATGGGGCTTGTCAGCGCCGGCCTCGTGAGCTTCTATCATTCACTGGGCATCATCCTCGGTGCCGATATCGGGACGACGCTCACCATACAGCTAGTCGTCTGGAAAGTGACGGATATCGCTCCTCTCTTTCTCTTCGGCGGGATCGTCCTTTACTTTCTCGGCAGGGACCGCCTCAAGATCGTCGGCGAGGCCCTTCTCTATTTCGGCACCATATTCTACGGCCTGAGCCTCATCGGCGACGCGGCCACCCCGCTCAAGAACAGCCCGGTCTTTGCGCGCTATTTCCTTTCAACGCAGAATCCCCTGATGGGTCTCCTTATAGGTCTCGTCTTCACGGGAATCGTCCAGGCGTCTGCCATCCCCATCAGCATGCTCGTCATGCTCGGCATGCAGGGACTCATGTCCGTGGATAACGCCGTCCCCATAGTCATCGGCGCCAACATTGGAACCACGGCGACGGCCCTCATCGGCAGCGTCGCCAGCGATGTCAACGGCAGGAGGACCGCGCTCGCTCACCTTATCTTCAAGTGTTCCGGCGCCCTCGTGTGCATGGTGTGCCTGTCGCCCTTCATCGAGGTGTTAAAGGTAATGTCATCGAGCATTGCCCAGCAGATTGCATTCTGCCATTTTCTTTTCAATATTGTCATCGTCGTCGTCTTTATGTTCTTCCTCACCCCTTTTTCGAATGTCATCCGCAGGGTCCTTCCCGGGGAACACGCCGTCATTCCCATGTGGCCGGAATACCTGAACACACGACATCTCGGCAGCCCCGACATGGCCCTTGCCTGTGTCAGGAACGAGTTGAAACGGCAGATCGCCCTGGCGCAGCGCATGCTCCTCCAATCCCTGGAGCTTTTCATCTCCTACAGCAGGAACAAGCGCCGCAACGTCATGTACATGGAACTCGTGATGGACAACCTCCAGGCCGAGATTACGACGTATCTCTGGGGCATCTCCTGCGGCGCCCTTTCACAGCCCCTCACGAAGAAACTCTTCGCCTTCTCCTCCTTTGCCTATGACATAGAGCGCATGGGAGACCGCTCCGTTAACCTCGGTGAACTGGCGGAACAGAAGTTCAAGCGAAGGGCCCATTTCACTCCAGCCGCAAACGAGGAACTTCGCAGCATAGGCACCCTCGTCCTCGACAACCTCGCAGACGCCGGTCGACTTGTCGAGAAGAAGGATATCGCACTGGTGCGCGTCGTCATCGAGCGGGAACACAGGATAGACATAAAGATCAAGAAGGCCACAGGCGACCATCTCGAACGGTTCTACAGAAAACTCTGCCTCGCCGAAGCTGGGCCCATATATGTGGATGTCCTCGTCAATCTGGAACACATATCGAACCACTGTCTCGTGATCGCCCGGCTGACGAACGAGTTGGAAGAGGAATGAAAGAAACCGTTGGAACCGTTTGCACGGAAAAATGCAGACGGAGAGCGACGGCAAGGTTCATAGGTCTGGTTCTTCTCTCGTTCAAACGATTCCAACGGTTCCAACGATGTCTTTTATGCTATAATGGATGAAAAAAAGGAGGTCGCTATGGCTGAGGCGAAGCTCACGATAGACGGCATGAGTTGCCAGCACTGCGTTATGGCAGTCAGAAAAGCCCTCGGCGCCGTCGCCGGGGTTGAGTCGAGCGATGTGGAGATCGGAAGCGCCGTTGTCAGATATGATGAGGGCAAGGCGAGCCCAAAGGACCTGGAAGCGGCGATCGAGAAGGCAGGGTTCTCCGTCAAGCGGTAAGAAGGGAACATCTCCGGGAAGCGGGGTAGAGCATGTCATGAATGAGTTGATACGGGTGATCGACAGCGCCCAGGACCTTGAAAAGAAGGTGGAGTATTACTTCACCCTTGCGGGCGACGAGAAGCTCTCCCTGCTCAAAGGCCTCGGCGACCAAAGGAGCGAGGAGACCGGCGTTCTTCTCAATGCCATCTATCTCCAGGAGACCGACAAGGAGATCCGCAAACTCATTCGCAAGACCATATTCCGCCTGAGGTCATCAGGGGTGAAGGTGGAAGAGCTCCGCCCGGAAGGCGAGTCCGTCCTCAGGAAGGTTGAAGAGGCGCGGGTCAACGTGGGCTTCCTGACGAACTTCGACAATTCCGGCTCCCGGATGGTCATGGCGGCGTACGAGGTCAGGAAGAATACCTTCGTCTTCCTCAACGGCGATCTCCACTTTCGTGAAGGCCTGCGCGAGCTTATGAGCTCACCTGTCGACAGGAGGTCCCTTGAGCAGATCGTGGCCGCTTACAGGGACAACGCAAGGGAACCGGCCTTCCTCCTCAATATATCCCCCGCCTACGCGGCGTTCATCGTCGAGGAAGGGGCGAGGCTGTCCGGTCGTTTCACGGACGCCATAGGGTCCCTTAGATCCTTTGTCGCTCAGTTGAAAGATGCCGTTCACAGACCGGATGACATCCACTCCCTCCCCGTGGCGGACGACGTGGCTCCCCTGTCGCTCCACGATGTTCTCAGGCACGAGATCTTCACGCCCTTCTCCCTCTCCTGGGAAGGCATCGAAGAGGACCGCAGATCCTACCTCTCGACGGGAGGGTCAACGATCGTTCTGCCCCGGCACATGATGGAAGAAAAGAAGGACACCTACCTCAGGGACCTCATGGGACGCCATGATGTCGCGTCTCAGGTACCTCTCTTCAAGCGCCTCCTCGAGGACTACGCATACCTCTTCCACCGCATGGGCGACCACGCACGGTACAGGGGAACACTCTCGGTCCTTCAGGATGAGACGGCCCTCGACCATGCCTTCTCCTTCTTTCTGAGAAAAGGCCTCGAGGCCCGGCAGGAAAGCCCCGCCGATGGCAATCTCCTGATCGGTCCCCATGGCTAGGTTCATACTCAAGGACCCATTCTACAAGAAGGCGAAGCAGGAAGGGTTTCGTGCAAGGAGCGCCTACAAGCTCAAGGAGATCGAGGACAGGTTTCATCTCGTACAGAAAGGAGATACCGTTCTGGACCTCGGCTGCGCGCCGGGAAGCTTTCTCCAGGTCCTTTCGGGGATGGTCGGTGAAAGGGGGACCGTCATCGGCATCGACATCCTCCCCACACCCCCTCTTTCCTTGAAGAACATAACCGCCATAGAGGCGGACATACGGCAGGCGGATGTTCCCGGCCTTCTTTCCCGCCTCTCTCTCGCCGCTGTCGACACCGTCACCTGCGACATCGCGCCCAACCTCTCGGGGATACGCGAGGTGGACGACGCGCATATCGAAGAACTCTTCACCTGCGTCCTCAAGGTCGTCGACGAGGCTCTCAAGCCTGGCGGTCACTTCATCATCAAGTCCTTCTCGACAGGCATTCAGAAGCGTATTACCACCGAGCTCCAGATGCGCTTCCGCAAGGTTTCCCAGTACAAACCCGCGGCGTC
>JAAYAK010000217.1 GCA_012719415.1 Syntrophorhabdus sp. | reverse complement strand
CTTCGGGGCGGCGGTGAATGAGAAGAGCGTTGCCACGGCCTCCACGAAGTAGAATGTCACGAAGGTCTCATCGTCCGCGCCCTTCGGGTAGATCTTGAGAAGGTTCCCGGATTCCGCGAAGGCCTGGACCTTTGCGTCCCGGGAGTCGTCAAAGGCAATGCGGCCCCGTATCCTGAGCCATGTGCCGTCGCTTCCCATATCGGAGATCTCGACCTCAGGGTTTTGGGACATCTGCTTGTACACGTCCTTGGTCTTGTTCGTGCAGAAGTACAGGGCGTTGTTCCTCTTCATGCTGAAACCGAAGGGCCTGACGCGGGCCTTCGTGCCGTCAACGGTGGCGATGTGGAAAACAGGGTTGATCTTCAGGTACTCAACAGCAGTGGTCATGTAAACCTCCGGATATGTATTTTTCGTTGGTGCCCCCGGGATACGGTCTGACGGAGCATTGCCCATGCCAGATCCCTCCCTGTCCAGTGGCGTGAAATAGTGAGCGGTATTGAATTTTCCTGCTATCTCCCTGCGTTGTCAAGACAATTGTCCTCGAAGAAAACCGTGGCCCGTCACAGCACTCTCTTCGCGTAAGGGATCTTCCTTACGAAGTAATGGCAGATGAGGAAACACAGCACCGTTCCCATGATGAAGGCCGAAAGGAACTTTATGAAGGGGTGAAGGACGGCAGCGTCCTGCATCCAATAGGTGACCGCCACGATAACGGGGGGGT
Organism: Syntrophorhabdus sp.; assembly: GCA_012719415.1. NCBI lineage: Bacteria > Pseudomonadati > Thermodesulfobacteriota > Syntrophorhabdia > Syntrophorhabdales > Syntrophorhabdaceae > Syntrophorhabdus > Syntrophorhabdus sp. The sequence continues at coordinate 9,756 of JAAYAK010000217.1, read as the reverse complement.
GGAAAATAAAGACCGCGTAGGCGTCCTGCGTCATCGGCCCTATGAGGCCCGGTTGGGTGTTGAGGTACGTCCTGAAGAGATAGATGAGGCAGATGGAACTGCCCACGGCGATGAAGGTGCCCACGTACGTGGCGATGAGGGTCTTGAGGGAGAGGCCGCCTCTCAGGAAGGAGAGACTTTCACCAGCTCCCCAGGCCTGAACGATGAAGAAGATGTAGACGCAGACGGCCGCGCCTGTGATGGCCGTCCACTGCTTGCCGGTCAAGTCCGTGAGCTTTTCGAGCCATCGGTTCCGGTATGCCACGATGCCCCCGAAGAAAAAGGCCACATACTCCGCGTAGTTCCCGAGACGGAGGTGGAAGATCTGTTTTTCGGAGGGAAGGTAGACACGCATTGCGAATGTGAAGGCCGCGAGGACGATGATGAACAGGATGATAGCGCCGTTTCCAGGGAAGGGCCGGGCCTCGCGGTCCCTCTGCCGGCTCGAACGGGTTAGAGCCCGCCATGCCGCGTAGACGAGGGAGAAGACAAGGAGCACCTCGAGGAACCATGCGGGTCCCGGAGCGGCGTTCTTGAGGAGGAAGATGTTCTCCAGGTACGAATACTGCAGAGACAGGGTATCCCATTTCAGGAAGTAGACCATGGTGGGGCGGATGAGAAGCGCGAATATGCAGAGAGGTATGCCGATACGGATGAAGCGGTCCTTGATGAACCACCAGGTGCCTTTCCTGTCCAGCGAGCCGGGCGTGAAGTATCCGGAGATGAGGAAGAAGGATGCCAGGACCCAGGTCCTGCCGACACCCATGAGGATGTTGAGAACGATATTGGTGAAAGGATCATCGAGATACTGATAGAAGTACCAGCCGCTGTTGGTGGCGTAAGTCAGGCATACATGGTGGAGGATCACGAGGAAGGTGAAGGAGAGCCTGAGGTTATCGAGGTACAGCATCCGTTTCGCGCCCGTCAGAGGCTGCGATTGTGGAACCCGCACTTTTTCCGCGATGACTTGCATACAGAGTTATTCATTGTGCCACATCGTGTTTTCGACTGCAACGATTATATGGGGAGAGGGTCGGTCCTGTCTTTCCAAGAAAAACATTGCGGAAGGTCGTGAAAGAGTGTAAGTAATTTCATTCATGACGCGGTCGGCCAGATACGCCTCACTCCTCATTGTCATCAGCGTTGCCTTCAGCTCCTTTCTGGTGCGTCTCAACAATTATATGGTCAATATCTCCCTGCCCACGATCACCCGTTCCTTCGGCGTGACCTCGAGCGACGCATCGCGGATAATATCCTCCTATCTTCTCATCATCACGACGACGCTCCTGCTCTTCGGGAAACTTGGCGACAGGATAGGGCTCAAACGGGTCTTCATCTCGGGGTACGTCATCTTCACGGTGGGGTCGCTCATGTGCGGATTGTCCCACGATATCGACATGCTCATCGGCTCGCGGTTTGTTCAGGGCATAGGCAGCGCCATGCTGCTTGCCGTGAGTTTTGCCATCATCTCCCATTTTCTCCCGGAGGGGAACACGGGCTGGGCCTTCGGTATCACCTCCACCGCCTCCGCGCTTGGCGTGGCGACGGGTGCCCCGGTGGGCGGGATAATCACCGGTTACCTCTCGTGGAACTGGGCCTTCTTCATCAACGTGCCTGTCGGCATCGTCGCGGTGATCGTGGCAATGAAATACATTCCCGGCACGAAGCCCGGCAGTTCATCGGCGCCCGAGCGGGAGGGAGGACGGAAGGGGTTCGATTTCCTGGGGGCCATCCTCAGCTTCGCCGGGCTGGGGCTTCTTATCTACGGCCTCAACAACGGCAACAAGGAGGGGTGGCTCTCCCCCCTTGTCATCGGCTGCCTTGTATCCTCCCTGATACTGATCGGGGTTTTCGTCGCCTGGGAGAGGCGTCACAGGGACCCCCTTCTCCACCTGGACCTATTCCTGGACTCGAGGTACGCCTTCGCCCTTATCGCCACCTTTCTCGTGTACATGCTCATCTCGGGAAACGCCTTTCTCATGCCTTTTTACCTGGAAGTGGTCAAGGGGCTCAACGCCCAGGCTGCCGGCATGATGCTCCTCATCTACTCCATCATCTACGTCATACTGTCGCCTGTATCGGGAAGGCTCTCGGACAGGGTCAACCCGGCGATGCTGTGCACTATCGCCATGACCTCGGCGACGGTGTGCGTCCTTTTCTTCTCCTTCACCCTTCACTGGCAGGGTCTTACGGTCGTCACCGTCTACCTCGTGTGGCTGGCACTTTCCCTTGTCCTCTTTTTTTCACCCAACAATAACCAGATCATGCGCTTCGCGCCGCCGGACAAGAAGGGCGTCTCTTCGGCGCTCTTCAACACGACGACGAACCTCGGCATGGTGGTGGGTGTGACCGTCATAGAAGTGGTTTTCTCCGCCGTCGCCTACGATTCCGCCGGCCCCACGGGGAAGGCCGCCCTGAAGGACCTCGTCGGCACGGGGACCGTCACGTCGGGTTTCACTCACGCCTACCTTACGGGAGCGTTGTGCTGTTTTCTGGCGCTCGTCTTCTCGCTTCTAGGCAGAAAGGGGGCTGGTGGTGGCAGCGCCGGAGCGAAAAAAGCGTAGGGCGGAACGTCACTTTCTGTTCGGGTCGTGGGATTCGACGTATGTGAGGATCTCCTGCCCCACTCCGTCAACGATCTTTATCTTGCTGTAATCGATGGGCACGTTATTGAGGTACTGCAGGAGCAATGCGTCTCCCACGTGGGAAAAGGGAAGGACCCCCGCAAAGAAGAAACCGAGTTCTTCGAACTGCCGGCACAGGATGCCGGTGACGGGATCCTCGAGGTTGAGGTACAGGGTTATCTGCTCCATCTTCTGATAGCAGAGGTCCTTCAATATGGTGTTCACCTGCGACACAGTGTGTTCCCCGTACTGTTTGACCTCGATAACGGCCCTCTGGTATGTGGGAACCACCGTCACCGTCACCGCCGCCTCTCCCGCAACCTGCCGCATCACCCCCGGAGGGGATTCGAAAAAGACCCTCTTCACACCCATGGAATTGTATATCTTTTCTACTATGTCCCTGTGCCAGGCCGGAGGGAAGACCTGTACGTTCCCCGGGTCATCGACCACCCTGTATCCGTAGGCGACGGACTCCCGCTGTGAAAGTGCCGCCTGGATGCCCTTGAAGGATCGGTCGGCGGGAATGAGTCCAGCGACGACGGCGCAGCGCTTGAAGCCCGCCTTCTGCCCGGCTTTCTGGGCGTATATATGGTTCGTGACCGCCTTGCTGTATATGCCCGCCAGTCCGACGGCACGCGCCTCTTCAACGAGCCTTGTTATCATGATGCTCTGGCATCCCTGACCCCTGAAGCCCGGTTCGACGACGGCCATTGCCGCCTCGGCGGTCTTGCTCGACGCGTCATCCCTGACGAGGGCCGCATGGCCGACGACACGGTCATCGGGTGTCACCGTCACGACGGAAATGATGGTGCCGTCAGCGTGGCGCTCAGCCAGCTTTTCGGGGTAGTAGATCGTGTCGATGCCATAGGAGTAACCATAGGCCCTGTAGAAGAGTTTCGACACATCGTAGACCTCGGAGGGGCGTATGCGCCGGATGGAAAAGTCCTTCCTCTCCGGTGGCCCCACCGTCTTGACCGGTTCCGGGAAGGGCGCAAGCTCGGACTCCGTCCGCATTTCCTCTATGCTTCTGTAGGGGAGGTACTTGACGAGATGGAGCTCCTTTCCCTCACGGCCCAGGTTCTGAAAGTGTATCTCATCGACAGTGTGCTTGATGAGATGCGAACCGAGTCCGGGCTGCCCGGCCGTCTCGATGTCGGAGGGCGGAACATACTGGGGCACGAGATGGGGCGAATAGGGCAGTCCCTTGTCCTTGATGATGATCCTGATCCCCGCGGTGATGGGATCGACGATGACCTGATAGCTCGCCTTCTCGCCGGGTTCGAACGCGTGCTTGACCACGTTCACGATGGCCTCTTCGAGGGCGATGAGGAACATGGTCGTGTCCCGTTTACTGTAGCCGCGGCGTTCCATCACCTCCGATACAAAGGCCTGGATCGCCGGAAGATATCCGAGGTCGTTGGGAACGGTAAGATTGGAGCCTTCAAGCATCGTTGATTCCATGATCATCCCCTGTTAGATAGTCGCGAACCCGATAGATCAAGTGAGAGTCATTATACTCCACAGAGTCTCCCATCTTCATCAAAAAAAACGCCGCATCGTACCAACAAGGCGCATCCCTCCGGACCACACCCTTCATCTTCCCTCCAGTCCCGAAGCCATTCAAGCGATTTGACCTGCCTCTCCCGTTTTTCGCCTTTGAACGTTCAAGCAGCTCAAGCTGTTCAAGCGGCTCCAGCCGTCCGTATTGACACCACCGGGAGAGATCGGGTTACTATGTTGATAGCCGTGCAGACAACAGGAGGTTGCCATGGATAGGGATGATGCTGACGCTCAGGATGTGAAGCTTCTGTCGGGGGAGGATGTCCGAACGGGCCTTGACGCCGAGACCATGAGGCGGGCGATCCTGGAAAACCTGAACTTTATCCAGGCCCGCATCCCATTGCTCGCCACGAAGAACGACTGGTACATGGCCCTGGCGTACACGGTGCGGGACAGGATGCTGGAGAACTGGGTCCGTTCGACGGAAGGGTTGCGCCGCACCGCCCGCGCGGTGGCCTATCTCTCGGCGGAGTTCCTCATGGGGCCCCACCTCGGCAACGCGATGGTGAACCTGGGGATATGGGAACAGACAGCCGAGGCTGTCTCTCAGCTTGGTCTCAATCTTGACGAGCTTCTCGCGCAGGAAGCCGAGCCCGGCCTCGGCAACGGGGGGCTGGGAAGGCTTGCTGCCTGTTTCCTCGATTCCCTGGCGACGGAGAAGATACACGCCCTTGGCTACGGGATACGCTACGAATTCGGCATTTTCGACCAGGAGATCGTCGACGGCTGGCAGCGCGAGATAACGGACAAGTGGCTGGCCCTCGGCAATCCCTGGGAGATCGCCCGGCCCGAGATCACTTACTACGTGCAGTTCGGGGGGCGTACCGAGCAGTACTACGACAAAGAGGGACGCTATCGTGTCCGCTGGATTCCTGACAGGGTCGTGAAGGGCATGGCCTACGATACCCCTGTGCCGGGTTATCATGTGGGAATAGTCAACATCCTTCGTCTGTGGAAGTCGGAAGCATGTGAGTCCTTCGATTTTCAGGCCTTTAACACCGGTGATTACGATGGGGCCGTGGAGGAAAAGATAGCCTCGGAAATGATCTCCAAGGTCCTTTATCCCAACGATGAGCCGGCGGCGGGCAAGAGACTGAGACTGGCGCAGCAGAATTTCTTCGTTTCCTGTTCCCTGCAGGATATGATCCGCATCCACGCTTTCGTGGGGGGAAGGCCCGAGACCCTCCATGAAAGGTTCGCCGTTCAGCTCAACGATACCCATCCGTCCATCGCCGTCGCGGAACTCATGCGCCTGTACGTCGATCAGTATGGCGTTGACTGGGATACGGCCTGGGACGCAACGAGGAAGACCTTCTCGTACACCAACCACACCCTTCTTCCGGAAGCCCTCGAGAAATGGCCGGTTCCGCTCTTTCAGAGCCTGCTCCCCCGGCACCTCGAGATCATATACGAGATCAACAGGCGTTTTCTGGAGGAGGTGAGGGTGGCCTATCCGGGGGACGAAGAACGGGTGAGCCGCCTGTCTCTTATCGATGAGACCGGGGACAGGTACGTGCGCATGGCGCACCTCGCGACCGTGGGGAGCCACACGGTGAACGGAGTGGCGGCCCTTCACACGGAACTCCTGAAAGGAACGGTGATGCGGGATTTTCATGAACTGACTCCAGGGAAGTTCCTCAACGTCACCAACGGGGTGACGCCCCGTCGCTGGATGGTGTTGTCGAATCCCGCCATGTCGAAGCTGATCACCGATGCCATCGGCGATGACTGGGCCTGCGATTGCGAGAACAGGATCCGTGGTCTGGAGCCCTTCGCCGATGACCCCGGTTTCCGGGAGTCCTGGTCGGAGGCGAAGCGGCGGAACAAGCTGGTGTTGGCGCGGTTCATCAGGGAGCGCACGGGCGTTGTCGTCGATCCGGAGAGCATGTTCGATATCCAGGTCAAACGGATCCATGAGTACAAGCGGCAGCACCTCAACGCCCTCCACGTTGTCTCTCATTACCTCAGTCTCAAGAGGAGTCCCGGCGTTGAAGTTCCCTCCCGGACCGTCATCTTCGGCGGCAAGGCCGCGCCGGGCTATTTCATGGCAAAACTCATCATCAAGCTCATCACCTCCATCGCGGAGGTGGTGAACGGCGATCCCGACACGCGCGAGAAGCTCAAGGTGGTGTTCGTTCCCGATTTCAACGTCAAGCTCGGACAGCGAATATACCCGGCGGCGGACCTGTCGGAGCAGATATCCACCGCCGGCAAGGAGGCATCGGGTACGGGGAACATGAAATTCTCCATGAACGGCGCCCTGACCATAGGGACCCTCGATGGGGCGAACGTAGAGATACGGGAGGAGGTGGGGGCGGAGAATTTCTTCCTCTTCGGCCTCGACGCGAAGGAGGTTTTCGAGCTGAGGTCACGGGGATACCACCCCCGGGAGCACTATGAGGCCGACGGACGGCTCAAAGAGGTTCTTGACCTTATCGCCTCCGGCCATTTCTCCCGGGGCGACGGCAGCCTTTTCCGACCCCTTGTCGATACGCTCCTCGAACATGACGAGTACCTTCTGCTCGCCGACTATGCCTCCTACATGGAGGCGCAGGGTGAGGTGAACAGGGCTTATCTTGACGCGAAGCGATGGGTCCGCATGTCCATCCTCAACGTGGCAAGGACGGGAAGGTTCTCGTCAGACCGGTCCATTCTCGAGTACGCGGAGGGGATCTGGAAGGTCGGCCCTGCCGGGTGACGCCAGGCTGATCTGCCCCGTCACCTGGAGGCGAGGCGACCGGTGCGGTACCAGGTGAGGACGGCGTCGAACTTGCGCAGATAGATCTGTGTCTCGGCAGGGACGGCGGAGGCCCAGTTGTCTCCGTACCGTTCCATGCTGCTCCTCGTCCTGCCCGGCCCGCAGTTGTAGGCTGAGGCCAGGAACCTGCCCGTTGCCGCCTGGTCGTCGAGAAGCCGGTTTCTGCGCGCATCGCTCAGCACGTTCATATCGGCGTCGAAAAGAAGGAAGGATGCCTTCGCGGCGTTCTCGTGGTCGGTCATTCCCTGCGCGAAGTCCCGTATGAGGCCTGCCTGTGGATAGAGATTCAGGATCCTCTTGTAGGTGCCCGGTATGAACTGGAAGAGGCCCACGGCACCCGCCTTTGATTTCGAGTAGCGGTAGGCATTGTGCTTGTTTGTCCCCAGTATGACGAGCGTCTCGTTGATGAGCTTTTCCGGCGTGTACCGTCCGCTCGTGAACTTCCCGGGGTCGATATGCTCTATGATGGCAAGCACCACGGAGATGTCGTTGTCGATGAAACTGTTGCAGGAACGTGGCTTCACCCGTCTATCGATGAGGTCGTTCCTCGCGCTGCCGATAATGCCCTCAAGGTAGTCGAGCCCCGCCTTCCGGACGGAGGGGATGTCGAGACCTTCCGAATAGGGGGTATACACGACTTCCCTGAACGTTGACCCGTGCCGCACGGGCCTTTTGAGAGCGAGTACCACGTGATGCTCCGGCGAGGTGATGGTGAACTTGGTGTTGACCCCGTTTGCCTTGCCCGGCTCGATGATGGCCCGGTCCGTGCGGCCGCCGAGCCTGGGATGGACCTTGATGACCTGTATCTCTCTCGTCTTGACGTTTTCGACGGCCAGAAGGATGGTGAAGGAACCCAGTTCGGGCTTCCCGTAGGTCACCACCTGTTTCCATTTCCTTCCTTTCTTTCCCTTCCTGCCCGTTCTCACCTTTTTCACCGTCTTCGGCCTGACGACGGTGAACCCGCAGCTCATCTTCTCGAGGCGCGCCCTCGCACGAGCGATGTCCTCGAAGATATCGAAATCTATGACGTCGCGTGCTCCCGATGGCGATTCGAGTTCGATGGACTCCTCGAAATCGGTCTCCGCGTCCTCGTAATCATCCGCCGTTTCGGCAAAGGAGGGGAGGGAAGGGAAAAGGGGGGTGAGGGCGAGCAGCCAGGAGAGGACGAGGGTGAGGATGATGCGGTGAAGGTTCTTCAGGATGTTCTTCGTCAAATGGTCTTTACCCATGTGTTTCAGTCGATGCGGCCGTCAATGGTCCTGTCCGGTACTCGATTCCCCGGTACCGGTCCAAAGGCCCTCGACCGGCGGGGTGTGCGACTCTAATCATAGCACATCCCGGCCTGTGCCACAAAGGGATTAAAGAAAGTGTGGACATCACGCTGGTGGATGGTGTTGAATCTCAAGAATGCCGGAGACGATGGCCTCTCCCGAGGCCGAAGGAGCGACGCAATGAAGAGTATCTTGTTCATGCTGGTCTTCCTGTTTGTCGTGGATCCGGCCGGTGCCGACAGGGGTCCCGTGCTGTGGCACGAGAACGTCAGACTGATCCAGGAATCCCAGAAGGCGATCATCCTCCATAACGGCACGGAAGAGGTGTTGATCCTCGGGACGGAATTGAAGGCGAGCGCGGAGATCGACCTCCTGGAGTTCATACCTCTGCCCTCCGAGCCCGAGGTGGGTCTTGCGAAGGGCGACCCCCGGGGGGGCGCATCGACGGTTCCCGTCTCGAAGCCGTTCATTAGCGCCTGCATCATCCCATCTGTTCGATCATTTCCTGTTATCCCGCAGCTTGATGATCCTTTGTGCTTTTTGGTTTAAGCGATCAGGCATATCATTCGATTATACACAGTGGGACGCGGACCACGCACTTCGTTGAACGTGTTCAAGACCCACGCAGGATCCGTCCTTCATCAGCCGCCCGGAGAGAACGGAGATGGACACAGCGCTTCCTGAAATGAGAGATCTGAGGTTCACGCACAAAAAAGGAGGGATTGCAGATGAGTTTCAAGAACATGAAGATTGGTATGCGGCTCGGGATCGGATTCGGTATCATGATGGTTTTGCTTGCTGTCCTCACTTTCATGGGCATAAGGAGCATGCATTCCATAAACGCGGGCATAGAGACGATCGTCAAGGAGAGTAATGTGAAGATCAAGTGTGCCCGCGACGCCATGAAGGCGATCGACCAGACGTCGGAGGGGATACTGCTCACGGCGTCGATGAATGACGCCGGTATCCGCACGGAGGCAAAGAAGGACATCGATCAGGGTCGCAAGTCCTACAAGGAGAACGTGGAACTCCTCGAGAAGATAGATACGTCACAGAAAGGAAAACAACTCATAGAGAAGGTCAGGGCCGAGATAAAGGTGGCCGCGGAGGCGAACAACAAGACCCTTCAGCTGGCCGGGGCGAACAAGTCCCAGGAGGCCGTGCAGGCATACGTGCAGGGACGTCCGGTGACCGAGAGGGTCAAGGACTCCTTTGTCGAGCTTGCGAAGTACCAGGAAGAGCAGGCGATGGCACGGTACAATGAGGCCGCTGCAACCTACAGGTCGACGAGAACGATGCTTCTTGTCATAGGCCTTGTGGCGGTCGCACTCGGTATCGTCGTGGCCTATCTCATGACGAGAAGCATCACGAAGCCCCTCGGTGAAGCGGTGCATATCTCCGATGGGCTTGCAAAGGGAGACCTGACCATGAAGGTGGAGGCGACCTCCACGGACGAGACGGGTCAATTGCTCATAGCCATGAAGAACATGGTGGAGAAGCTCCG
>JAAYAK010000216.1 GCA_012719415.1 Syntrophorhabdus sp. | reverse complement strand
GTAAGTCGGTCCGTGATTAAGAGCGTAAGCGTCTGCAGGCTATGGTTTCGACTAGGCTCATTTACTCCCTTACTCTATGCTTTAAATAATACCCATTTGCCCCACTTAACAAAATCCTCCGTTTTGTTAAGCGGTCGTGCGGATGCAGGACTGGCGGGCGTTTACAGGAGGCAGGGTCTGGAGGAAGGTCGAAAACCCCCGAAATTAAACATTTCGTAGAAGAAATGTAAATGGCGAAAATCGGCGTTAATGCTGTAATGCAGTAAAAGCGGGATTAATGGCGGGGCCTGGTTAAAGCGCCGTTTAACTACATTTCGGGGCAACGTGGGCATTTGTAGTTAATCTGTAGTTATGGTTTTGTTACAGCTAACCTTTTTTGCACACTATTTTGCATTAATGGCTTGTCAGTGAATTTACTTATATGTACAATACATTCATGAAACGACGTCTCGGAAAGATGGAAATGCAGTTCCTCGCATACACACAGATGCGGAAGATGACAACGGTGCGGACTGGCGACATGCAGGAAGCCCTTGCCCTCTCCCCCAACCAGGAACGTGAGCTCCTCAGCCGCCTGTCGAGGGCCGGCATGATCGCCCGCGTGACAAGGGGCCTCTACCTTGTTCCCAAACGGCTGCCGCTCGGCGGGGTGTGGACACCCGATGAAGCCCTTGCCCTGAATGCCCTCATAGGGGAACGGGGCGGCCGCTATCAGGTCTGCGGCCCGAATGCCTTCAACTACTACGGCTTCGATGGACAGATACCCACGAGGGTCTATGCATATAACAACAAGATCTCCGGCGAGAGGACCGTTGGGGCGGTAACGCTCAACCTCATCAAGGTCGATACCGGGCGCTTGGGGGACACAAAGAAGGTCAGGACCTGGGAAGGCCTTGCAGTCCTGTATCCCTCGAGGACCCGCACTCTTGTGGATGCCGTCTACGACTGGGCACGGTTTGGCACTCTGCCCCGGGGGTATAGATGGATAAAGAAGGAACTGAAGGCAGGACGCGTCGATCCCGCGGCGCTCGTGAAATGCACGATCCGTTTCGGCGATGTAGGAACGATCAGGAGAATGGGGGTGCTATTAGAGGATGAGGGAGTGGATGAAAGGTTGTTGGAGAGGCTTGAGAGGCCTCTGAAGCCCACGTCGGCAACCATCCCGCTTGTTCCGGGGAAGCCGAAGAGGGGCAGCCTGAACAAAAGATGGAGGGTTATCGTCAATAGATAGTCGCAAATGTGGTATTGGTGACTATCTATTGATTAACCAAAAGAAGTTCACCGGCGCCTCTAGAGCGAAGCGCCCCGGCTTCCCGTCGGCACGGCTCTCATTGTTGACATTTAGTGTCATTAATGATACTATCTCTGCATGGCAGTGATAGCGGACACAGTCGCCCGGATGAAGTCAAACCCGAACAATGTGCGGTACCGGGAACTATGCCTCGTCTGCGACCACTACTTTGGTAAAGCCCGCCAGAGCAGTGGCAGCCACAGGATCTATAAAACCCCGTGGCCGGGCGACCCCCGGGTGAATATCCAGAACGAAAAGGGCAAGGCCAAAGCATATCAGGTCCAGCAGGTGCTCCTGGCCATAGAGAGATTGGAGGCTGAACATGGCTCTGAGAAATGATCATTATACATATCGCGTCACCTGGTCCGCCGAGGACGGGGAATACGTAGGGCTCTGCGCCGAGTTCCCAAGCCTGAGCTGGCTCGCTGACACACCCGAGAGCGCTCTCAGGGGTATCCGGAAGGTAGTGGAGAATGTCCTGAACGATATGCGGGAAACTGGCGAACGGATTCCCGAACCGATCGCGAGCAAGTATTATAGTGGAAGATTCATGGTCCGCGTGCCGCCACAGGTGCATCGCAAGCTCGCAACGGAAGCAGCCGAATCCGGGATTAGCCTGAACCGCCTTGCGAGTGCGAAACTGAGCCAGTGACGGACGACCCTGAACCTGTCCCATTCACCTCATAGACCCTGTGATACACCTGTCCCATAATACCCCTCCGCCACCCGTGTGACACACCGTTCGCGCCTCCGCCTCCTGTCCCGTCCGGGTACACCCTGGGGGACAGATCAGGCCTGCGTGCACCACGCCTCCATCACCAGCTCCGGGGCGTACTCGCGGAAGAGATCGAGGATCTCTTCCCGGGCAGGGTGGTCGGACGGGAGCTGCATTGCCAGGTCAAGGGGCGTCCTGCCAGCCTCGTCCCTTGCGTTCACGTCCGCCCCGGCATCGAGGAGGAGACGGGCAACGTCAGGGTGGCGCTGCTCGCACGCCCAGTGGAGTGGGGTGTGGCCACGCCTGTGCCGTGCATTCACGTCCGCGCCGGCCTCGAGGAGGAGCTGGACGGTGGCGGTGTGGCCCTGTCCGCACGCCTCATGGAGCGGGGTGACCATTTTCCAGCTCCGTTCGTTCACGTCCGCCCCGGCCTCGATGAGGAGACGGACGATGTCGGTGTGACCCTGTCCGCACGCCCAGTGGAGGGGTGTACGGCCGTGCTCGTTCAGTGCGTTCACCTCCGCCCCGGCCTCCAGGGCCTTCCTGACTGCCTCCAGGTCGCCGCGCTCGATTGCGTCGAACATGCGTCTGTCTAGTTTCATCGTCCTGCCTCCTCCTGCGTGCAGTACGCCTCCATCACCATCTCCGGGTGATGCTTGCGGTACCAGTCAAGCATGGGCTCCCGGACGTGCAGGGGATCATCGTCCGCGAGCTTGAGGACGGTCTGGAACGTGGACTCCGGGGCGTACTGGCGGAAGAGTTCAAAGAACGCATCGATCTTCCACGGCGATCTCCGATAATCCCCCGGCCCGCACATCTCAAAAGGGGTCCGGCCATAGTCCGTCTCCCTCACGTTCGGATCCGCCCCATGCTCCAGAAGGAAGCGCGCGATCTTCGTGTGACCGTAGCTACACGCCTCATGGAGGGGGGTGTAGCCGCCCCTGTCCCTCGCGTTCACGTCCGCCCCGGCCTCGAGGAGCTCGAGAAAGCGGCTCTCGGGTCGCTTCAGCCTGACCGCGCGCTCCAATCCTTTTTGTGCCTGCCATTTGTTCAAACCGCTGTCCTCCTCTGTGCTCTGTACCGTTCCTGGTACATTCCGGGGAGATCTATCGGCGGTTTTACATTCCCGTCCAGGCTCCCCCGGAAAAGCGTGGTGAGCAGTGACATCCGATCGAAGGTCTCCCGGTCCTTCTTCGGGTTGAACGCGAACCAGACAACCTCCATGGCGTCGTTGAAGTCAGCGGTCTTTGACAGGGACGCGAGGGAGTCCAGGGCCTGTGCCAGGTCGTGGTGGCGGATCTGCAACATCATCGTCCTCCTCCCTTTTTTTCCGCGCGGGCCATGTATTCCTCCAGTGCTTCCAGGATCAACGCCCGCATTGTTGTTTCCCGCTTTGCCGCCTCGATCTTGAGTGTCAGGTGGAGGTCCGCGGGGAGGTGGAGTATAAAGGCTTTGCCTTTATCCTTATCCTTGTCTCTATCGTTTT
>JAAYAK010000215.1 GCA_012719415.1 Syntrophorhabdus sp. | reverse complement strand
TTGGGGTGGGTGTCGAAGAGGCCTGTCGAGTCGGAGCTTTCTCCCTTCGATGCGGCGTATTGCTTGAGCTTTGTGAGGGCTGAAACGTAATGGTCCGGTGTGAGCCTGAGGAGGTGGCACTGGTCGATGACGTCCTTGTCGGCCTCCAGTTCCTGTGACCTGCTGTACCCGCTCGTGACGAGAGGATTGACGATGAGGTTCCCGTAGCCCACACCGGGAAGGAAGAGCCCGGCGATCGTGAACGCCGCCGAGGTGGCATCGGAGAGAAGGGAGTTCTTCGCCGCGTGGTCGTACTTGACGTGGGCATTCTCGTGGAGGAAGATAAGGGCGAGCTCGTTGTCGTCGCACATCTGCAAAAGACCTGTGGTTACCACGAAGAGTCCCTTCTTTGTGTTCACCCAGGCGTTGGGAGTTGCGTCGTCAACGATGGCGAACTGGAAGCGGTAGATGGGATAGGGATCGATGACCCCGCGCGAGTCCGTAAGGACACGGTTCACCCTCTGATACATGCCGGGATTCTCCCGGGCCTTGACATACTTCACCTTCTGCCCCGCGCATCCCGCCAGCAGAACCAGGAAAACAAAGATGGCGACAGAAAAACGGTTCAAGCTGCTCAAACGGTTCAAGCGGTCCCTACTTCTTCTTAAAGACACAGGTTATCTCCGTAAGATCACATTCTTCGTTGCATGGCTCCACGTGCACGATGACATCGGAGGAGGGTATCTTCGCCTTGATCCTGTCCTCGATGCCGTGGGCGAGATCGTGTGCTTCGTCGATATGAAGTTTTCTGCACGCGAGAAGATGGAAGTCTATGTATTTATTACTCCCGGAATGACGGGTCCGCAGTTTGTGGAAACCGGCCATGGGGAAGGACATCCCGCTGATCGTGTCCCTGATCTGGCGTTCCACCTCGTCATCGAGGCGTGAATCCATGATGCCCGACAGGCTGCTCCGGAAGATCCTGACCGCCGAGATGATGATTATGAGGCCGACTACGACGGCAAAGGCAAGGTCAAAGAGGATGATGCCGGTGTAATAGGTGAGTATGATGGCGATTATCGCCCCCGAGTTAGAATAAAGGTCGCTCCTGTAATGGAGCGCGTCGGCCTTGAGCGCCTGTGAATCCGTGCGGCTACCGACCCTGAGGAGGGTTGTGGATATGGCGAAGCTGAAGACGAGGGAAAGGCACATGGCGAGAAGGTCGAGGAAAGAGTAGGATATGGTCCCCTTTTCGATGAACGTTTGCGAGGCCTTGAATATGATGAACCCCCCGGACAGGACGATCACCACGGACTGAAAGGCGCCCGCGAGGTCCTCCGCCTTGCCGTGTCCGTATCTGTGTTCGTCGTCCGCCGGCTCGGACGCCTTTTTTATGGCATAGAAGTTCATGGCTGACATGAAGACGTCGAGAAGGCTGTCGAGTCCGGAGGACACCACCGTCATGGAACCGGAGAAGAGCCCTATGGTGAACTTGCCCGCAGCGAGAACAAGGGCCGAAGCCGCGGCAAGAAGGGCGACCTTCTGCTTTACGTCCATGGGCATGGTCTCATACTATATGAAAAAATCCATGGATTGTACATTGTTTTTGGAGGGACTGGCAACGTGGAATGGAGCGGGACGGGGCCTCAAGGAGCCAGAAGGGGTACGGGGCCCCGTCCGCGCGATGCAGAGACTAGGACATTACCTTCCGGATGAATTCCTTATTCATGGGTTTCGTCATGAGGCTGACAAATACGAAAGTGCCCCACCCCACGACCTGACCGGGAATGATCGCGTGAAGCCCACCCGCCTTCTGTCCTTCGGCGCCGAAGAGCATGCTCCAGACAAGAACGGTGAGAAACCCGAGGACTGCGCACCATATCGCCCCCGCGGCAGTCCCTCTCTTCCAGTAGAGCCCGCAGACGAGGATGGGGACGAAGGCCGCGCAGCTCGCGGCGGCGCCGATCATGAATATCTCGGCGATGTTGGCAAGACGAAGATAGGCGAGGCACGCGGAGAAGA
>JAAYAK010000214.1 GCA_012719415.1 Syntrophorhabdus sp. | reverse complement strand
TTCCACTGATATCTCCTTTGCCCCGCGCGGCTTCTCTCCCATGTGGAATCCCCTGACGAGGAGATGGAAAACCCTCACCATGAGGAACCTTCGTGAAGAGGCGCTCAACCGGGAATAGTCGGGATTCAGACCGAACGTCTCGTAATGGTTGCTCGCGTGGGCCATCTCCGAGCCGAACAGAACGATCATCCAGCTTATCTGCAGCCACACGAGAAGGAGGGGGAGCGCCGCGAAACTGCCGTATATGGCGCTGTACTTGGCAACACCTATCTGGAATGTGATGTACACGAATTGAACGACCTGAAATCCCGTGCCGGCAACGACGCCTGCCAGTACCCCTGAGCGCAGGGGCACCCTGGTGTTCGGCATCACCACATAGAGCACGATGAGAAGGACCCAGACGGAAACATAGGGCAGGAGATTGAGGAGGAACAGTATGACGGGGCTGAAGGCACCCAGGATCCAGATCTCATCCATTACCGCCTTCACGCGGCCCGACACCAGGACCGTGGCGCTCGTGGAGACGGCGAAGAGTATGGGGGCCACGACGAGTATCGAGATGTAATCCGTGAATCTCCTCACCAGCGTCCGCGGACGTTTCACCTCCCACACGGTGTTAAAACTGTCCTCGATCCTCCCAAGGATGGAAAGCACCGTCCAGAGCAAAAGGGCAATACCGACGCCGGCGATGACGCCTCCTTTGGCATGCGTGAGCAGGGAACTGGAGAAAGTGAGGATCTGGTTCGTCACATCGGCCTGAAGGTTTGCCCTTTCCGCCATCTGGACCACGTAGCTGACAACGATCTTCCTGAGACCGAACCCTTTCGCTATCGCAAAGAAGACGGCCACCAGGGGAACGATATTGAGCAGTGAATAGTACGTGAGGACCGACGCGGTCTTCACCGAGTCGTTCCTCATGAAGCCCTGCACCGAGAGGATGACCACCCGGAGGCAGCGGACAGAGAACGCCTTCCAGGGAGAAAGGTCCTTTAGCCCGATCTCCCAGACGCCTCGATCGAGAAAACTGATGACCCGTGCGACCGTTCCCATGCATCTACTCTTCCACATCTTGAAGGAACAATCAAACCATTTTCGGCGGCCGGCACAGCCACAGGGCTTTCGCACCCTTGTCTGAAGCCCCGCGAGGCGCAGGGCAAGACCGCGAGCTTTTCTTCCGGCGGCCGCGATGATATACTGAAACAAGACCGAACACACCGGTTAATGCAAGACACGTACACATAACAGGAGGTCGTTATGCTCGACGCACTCACCAGTCTTGACCGTTTCATGGCCGTTTATCTCATTCCCGTCGGGTGGAAGGTCCTCGGCGCGATAATCCTCTGGATCGTGGGAAGCTGGCTCATCAGGGTCATCGGCAACCTGTCCGGGCGGGGCATGCGGGCCCACAAGATCGACCCTACCCTCGTGAAGTATTTCGATGCGACGATCCGCGTCATATTGAAGATAGTCCTCGTCATCGCGATCCTCTCCATTTTCGGGATCCAGACGACATCCTTCGTGGCGCTCATCGCCGCCGCCGGCATAGCCATCGGGGCCGCCTGGGGCGGTCTCCTGGCCAACTTCGCGGCCGGCGCCTTTCTCATCATACTCAGGCCCTTTCACGTGGGAGAGATGATATCCGCCGCCGGGGTCACGGGGGACGTGCGCGAGATCGGGCTTTTCGCGACGACGATCGACACCGTGGACAATCTCTGCGTTGTGGTGGGCAACAACAAGATCCTCTCCGACAACATCATCAATTATACCCGCAACCCCTTCCGGCGCGTGGACCTCAAGGCGCAACTTGCCCACGGCGTCGACCCCCGCGAGGCGGCGGACCGTCTCATGGACAGGATAAAGGCTATTCCCAACGTGATCGATGCCCCTGAGCCCAGCGTTGAGATCCTGGAGTTCAATCTGGCCGGGCCTGTCCTTGCCGTCAGGCCCTTCTGCAACAACAAGGACTACTGGCAGGTCTTCTTCGACACCAACAAAACCATACAGGAGGTCTGTGCGACCGCGGGCTATCCGGCCCCGTCGACGAACCAGGTCATCTACCACAAGCCTCTGGCGACATAAGTGCATCCGCGTCGCCAACGGGAAGAAGCTTAAGCGGGGCTCAGCGCGCCCCGCTTAAGCGGGACCCCTTCAGCCCGACAATCTCTGTTTGAGCATATCGAGCGCCTGGTCCAGCAGGCCGCCTTCAGGCACTGTCCCATCCGGCGTGAGTCTGTCTATGACCTGCGGCAAAAGGTCGGCAAGGCCCTTTGAGGCTTCAGACTCAGACACGCCAAGTCCTCGGGCGATCTCCCCGATCCTGTCGCTCCCGAACGCGCCCGCTACCTCGTCACCCGAGACCGGGCTGTTATCCCCCGTTCCTATCCATGAAGACACGGCATCCCCCAGGCCATTGCTCCTGAACATTTCGACAAGACCCGGGAGCCCGCCGGTACGCGGATCGTTGATGATCCCCAGAACCTGCTCCATCAATCCCGACCCCTGGCCCGAACCCCCGAGAAGCTGGCTTCCTGCTTTCACGATCTCATCCAGAAAACCCATGACGACCCCCTTTTGTTGTGGTCGCTTCCACGCGGCCGGTTGGAGAGCGCGGCGGCCTTCAGGTGGGACGATGGCCGCCGCGGTGATGCGCCTCACGTCATTTCTTCGCGGGAGCGGACTCGGTCTTTTTCGGTTTTGCCGTTTTGCCCGTGTCCTTGACCTCGATGGTAGCCGCCTTCATCGTGTACTCGATGGTCACCTTCGATCCGACCTTCAGATCGCCCGTCACCTTCGTCGCCGCGTCCCTCGCGATCTCCCATTTTTCCTTGCCCTTCTGGACCGTGATGGTATCGGCCGTCATTTCCAGCACGGGACCCGTTACCTGATACGTCTTCGGACCTGCCGCGAACACCGACGAGGACAGCAGGGCCACCATTCCCATAACGATCAAGAAAACCCTGGCGCATGCGATCATAGATGTGATCCTCCTTTGTTGTTTTGTCACAAGGCGGGCACTGTACCAACATCAATTGATGCTGATCCCGCCCTTGATCTTCTCGAAAGTCCCTCCTTTTATCCCTTTCACTTTCATGATGTCCTCTATCTGCTTGTAGGGACGTCCATCGATGATGGCCTGCGCCTTCACAGGCCCAATTCCGGGAAGCGCTTCGAGCTGCTCCCTGCTTGCCGTGTTGATGTTCACCTTCTGACTTTGCCCCGGTCTCGCCGGGGCTGCCTTTGCCGGCGCTTTCCCGGGAGGCTTCCCCGCGGACGCAGGCGGAACCGGGCCTTTCGTAGGCGCCGGGGCCGAGCCGACCTTCACGTGAGGTTTCATGGACTCTATCAGCTTGTCGGAAATGCCCGCCTTCTTCAGGTCTTCGACTGACGAGTACGGTCGACCGGCGATGATCTTCTTCGCCGTTGCCGGGCCGACACCCTTCAAGGTCTCAAGCTCCTTCGCGGAGGCGGTGTTGAGATCCACCGACGTCTTCTGGGCCTGCCCGTAACACGGAACACCACCGATGACGAGCAGAAACCCCGCAAGCCCGGCCACGATAAAGATGGAGTAATACCGCAAATATCTTCTTCCCATCTCTTTTTTCATCGGATACCTCCCTGAATATGCCGTTCGTGACCTTTTCGCGCACGGACCCCGGCGTTTCGCGTACCCCGAGAAGACCTTCCTCCATGGCGGGTCAGGTTGTCGCGAACATCCTTCATAACGGCCACCTTCGTCACGCGCCCGAACTGGAGAACATACCGTATTCTTTAGACGCAACCCCCCTTTTTGTCAAGCGTGAGCCGTCCGGTCCGGCATCCTTCCCTGCCGGCCTTGACAAAAACCCCGGAGAGACTTCACAATGAACAAACAGGTTATGAAGATGGGCAAACATTTCGCAGCGATCATCGGCGTCCTCGCCCTCCTGCTCTTGCCGGGGGGTTTACTTGCGTGGGCGGACACGAACGGTCGCGATCAAGCCCTCCTCACGGCCTCCACAAAGGGTGACCTGACGGGGGTGAGGAACCTTCTGGAGAAGGGAGCGGACGTGAACGCCCGCACGGACATGGGTGAGACGGCTCTCCACATGGCAGGCTCTGAAGAGGTGGCCCGCGTCCTCATCGAGCACGGCGCGGACGTGAACGCGACAGACGCCGAGTACGGGATGACACCTCTTTTCAACCAGGGTGTCACTGTTGCCCGGCTTCTCATCCAAAAGGGCGCGGACGTGAACGCCCGAAGCAGGAAGGGGGTGACACCCCTCATGTGGGCCGTCTACTGGGATGCCATGGATAAGGCCCGTTTCCTCGTCGGGAACGGTGCCGACGTGAACGCCCGCGACGAACATATGAAGACCCCGCTCCATGTCGCGGCAAACTGGAACAAGGAGGAACTGGCTGGTCTCCTCCTGTCGCACGGAGCTGATGTGAACGCCCGCGACGTCTCCGGCTGGACACCACTCCACTGGGCAGCCTTTGAAGGCGGGCCCGAGACCGCGGAGACTCTCGTCTCGCATGGCGCAGACACAAGGGCCCGTACCACCCGGGACCGGATGATCTTTCCCGCGGGGTCCACCCCTGCCGATGTCGCGAAAAGGGCGAAGAACGGGGGAATGGAGAGATATCTCCTGAACGCTGACAGGACGAAGGAAGACACGACGAGGTGAGCCGTGAGATCGCCAGCCGCCGGAACCGACGATTGCCGGACGGTAGCTGAGTTATCCCTTGAGCAACGCTATTGCCAGTACGATCGCGGCAGCAACGCCAAAAGCCCACACGAAGATGCCTATCGACCCGCCGGGATGCAGTATCATGGCCCTGTAGTAGTGTTTCCTGCACCAGACGCGAGTGACCGGGACAAAACCGGGAAAGTGCAGGATGTGGCCCGGCTTGCCGCAGACGTCACAGAGCCCGCAAAATCCTTCGGGAATGCCCTGGCTGGCCAGCGTCTGCGGGCTCTTCTTCCACAGGTCGCAGTGGCAGCGTCCGGGTGGCCACTTTTCGTTCCTGTAACGCACGATGACCACCTCTCCATCCCAGTCCGAGCGGCGGCATTCCTCCTCGATGAACCCCTCAACATCGACCTCGGAACCTCCACCGGTTCCTGCCCCGATCAAGGGGAAAGCTACGGAACGGAACCCTCTCGCCCCCACCTCCCGTAAGGCGGAACAGACGGAATCACGTATCGATTTTTCAGACGAGCGCCAATCGTGGCCGATGCCCGCCACGTGTATGATGGCCTTGAACGGCAGTCGGCCCGCAGAGGTCACCGAGGCGCCTCCCAGGGCGAGGACGCCGCTGCGCCTGAGCTCGACGAAGGGCCGTAAGCCCGCGCGCTTCTTGATCGCGCCCGATACCCCGCGGGGCAACAACAACCACCATGGAATCAGGTTCCTGTTCCATGGATTGACTATGGCATCTACCGTCTGGTCCAGCAGGTCGCCATCTACGATCTTGATCCCCATTGTTCCAACACCCCATGTAGTCAAGCCGCCACCGGCAGGATTCCTACATGTTAGAATCAGCGGCCGGCATTGTCAAGGACGGGTGGCCGGGCAGGGAGCGTCGCACCACTCCTCCGGAGGCACCGCGTTTCCCTTTTTGTCTTGAAAAGCGACACAGTTTTCGCAGAAAATAGATAGCCGGGACCGCAGAGGGCCTGAAAGGGCATGACAATGCCGTGAAGCACCGGCGACCCTCCCACGTTGACACGCACCGGGCAAGGATGATGCATGGCGGATGATCTGAAGAAACTGCTTAAACCCGCATCGGTGGCCCTCGTCGGAGCAAGCGAGGGGGAAGGGTCTGTGGCAAGACCGATCCTTCTTAACCTGGCAAACTTCTTCAAGGGCGAGATATTCCCCGTCAATCCGGCACGGACGACGCTTCTCGGAATGGAATGCTTCCGCTCCGTTACGGCCATCGGCCGGCCCGTCGATCTTGCCGTCGTTGTCGTGGGGGCCGACCTTGTGCCCGATACCATCGAGGAATGCGCCCGGGCGGGAATACGGGGGGCTGTCATCATATCGACCATGTTCACCCGTGGGGGCGCCCCGGACAGGCAACTCCTGGAACGCCTGCTCGAGGTCCGCCGCCGCTTTGGCATCCGGATCATCGGCCCGGGCTCGGTGGGCATCATCAGTCCCGATATCGGACTCAACACGAGCTTTCTCAACGTCAATCCGAAGCTCGGCAATATCGCCTTCGTCTCCCAGAGCGGCGAGCTCGGCGATGCCACCCTGAAGTGGGGTATCGAGGCCGGCGTCGGTTTCAGTGCCTTCGTGTCCCTCGGCTGGAAGATCGATGTCGATTTCGGCGATGTCATTGATCTTTTGGGGGACGACCTGTCGACGCGCAGCATTCTCCTCAGCATGGAGAGCGTGCGGGATGCGAGGAAGTTCATGAGCTCGGCGCGCGGTTTCGCCCGTTCGAAGCCGATCATCGTGCTGAAACCGGGCCGCTTTCCCGAGAGCACGGCCGCAGCTGTCTCCGCCGCGGAAGACCCCTGGGGCGACAACGAAGCTTACGACGCCGCCTTCAAGCGCGTCGGCGTCGTGAGGGTGGGCGAGGCGAAGGACCTCTTCAACGCCGCCCAGGTCCTCGACTCGAGCTGCGTGCCCGCGGGCCCGAGCCTCGCCATCCTCGGGAACGTGAAGACCGTGGGCGTCCTGGCGGCCGACCTCCTCATCGAACTTGGCGGGACGATCGCCTCTCTCGGTCCCGACAGCACCGACCGCCTCGTCAGAGAGCTTGACGACGAGTGGAACGGAAAGAACCCCATTGACCTCGGCGGCACCGCCAATGCCCGGAAATACAGGGACGCGATCACCGCCTGCCTCGATGACCCCGCCGTCGACGCCGTCCTCGTGATCTACACGCCCCACGCCACAATAATCGCCGAGGACATCGCCACCGCGATCTCGGCCCTTTCTCGGGGGACGCGAAAACCCGTGATCGTCAGCCTCATCGGTGGTGAGGAGATGAAAAAGGCGGCCGCCATCCTCCACGAGAAGAACATCCCCACCTACGATACGCCTGAGGAGGCCATCAGGACGTACCTCCAGATGTTCACGTACAAAAAGGGCCTGGAACTCCTCTACGAAACCCCGGAAGACCTGCCCATAGACCAGGCCCCGCCGAAGAACCATCTCAAGACGCTCATCCTGAGGGCGCTCACGGAGGACCGGGGCAGTCTCACATCTGAAGAATCGATGACCTTTCTCGCCACCTACGGCATCCCCATCAGGCCGGAGACACAGGCAGCGCCGAATCCCGGACCCGATGCCAATGATGCCGGGGACGGCCTCTACCTGACCATGGCCAGGGACAGGGACTTCGGATCGGTGATCAGGTTCGGCATCGGGGGGATCGGCAGGAGCATATTCAGGGATTGCGCCGTCGGCCTGCCTCCGCTCAACCAGACACTGGCGCGGCGCCTCATGGAGGATTCACGGGCGTACACGATGTTGCGCAAGAGGGCCGGGGCGGCCGATGGTGTGCTATCGGAACTCGAACGTGTCATCGTCAATTTCTCGAACCTTATCGTGGACTTTCCGGAGATCACCGGCATCGATATCGACCCCCTGACCGTATCGAAGAGGGGAATAACCGCAGACCACGTCGTCATTTCCCTCGGTTCCGGCACGCCTCCCGCGGGGAAGACCTATCCCCATCTCGTCATCACGCCCTATCCCGTCCGGTACGTGATGCCATGGAGACTCAGGGACGGCACGGAGATCATGCTGCGCCCGGTGCGGCCCGAAGACGAACCGCTCCTCTTCGAGCTCTTCGGCTCCCTGTCGGAGCGGACGGAAACGGAGCGTTTCTTCAGCCCGATCAAGGACTGGACCCATCAGATGCTCACCCGGTTCTGCAACATAGACTACGACCGGGAGATAGTCATAGTTGCAGAGGTGAGGGAAGGTCAGAAAAGGTCGATACGGGGCGTTTCAAGCCTGATCGTGGGAGCGGGGCAGACGAGCGAGTTCGCCGTCCTCATACACGACGATTACCAGGGCAGAGGGTTGGGATGGAAGCTCATCGACGTCCTGATCGGCATCGGGCAGGAAAGGGAGATAGAGGAGATACACGGCACGGTGCTCACGGACAACATCAGGATGCTCGCCCTCTTGAAGAAACTCAACTTCCGCGCCTCCAAGAGGCCCCTCGGCCTCACCGAGGTGAGGCTCCGGCTCCGCTGAACGCCGGTCCGGTGGCGCCTGTGCGGGACCGCATCATTCGTCCAGCTCAGGATAGAAGTTCTTCACGCAATCGGGGCATATCCCGTGGGTGAACTGCGCGCCGGAATGCTTCTCGATGTAGGTCTCGATCTGGTCCCAGTATCCCTTGTCATCACGGATCTTCTTGCAGACCGAGCAGATGGGCAGGAGCCCCCGGAGGGTCTTGACCTCACCGAGCGCGTTCCGAAGCTCCTCGTTCTTCCGGTTCAGTTCCTCCATGGCGGTGACAAGGGCCAGGTGTGCCTCGATGGCGACCTTGAAGGTTGCGAGAACGTCACTGTATTGCTTCCCCCACTCGTGTTTCCTGGTATCGACAGCGCAGATGGTCCCGAAGACGTCGCCATCGGGCCAGAAAAGGGGGAACCCGAGGTAGGAGAAGATGCCGGCCTTCGCGGTGGGTGAATCGGCCCATTCAGGGTCCTCCCTGGCATCCTTCACCTGGACCATTTTCCGTCTCCTTGCCGCCGCCTCGCAGTAGACGCCCGCCATTTCCATGCGCGTTCCCGATGGGAAAGGGTTGTCGGAGCTGATATTTGAGCGGAATATCTCCAGTTCCGGGGGCTCCAGCCGGTTTATCATCACGCTCGGCACCGACAGGAGTACCGAGATGGAGTCTACCACCTCCTGCCAGACATCAACGATACGGGAAGGTATTTCCATGTCTTTCATCTTGATCCCGTCCGCGCCCTCCTTCTTCTCCGACGCTGCCCCAGGAACATGTTTCATGGTCACACCCCTCCTCTTGCTGTGCTTCTCGCCCCTGTCAACACAATTATAGCCCGGAAATAGAATAAGTAAACACAGGACCGGAGCCGGACCTTCCCCACGGGACCCTGATCGGGGCCGCGAGCCTCGGCGGCCTGCGCATCAGGGAGCGCCGCTCTTCGCCAGGACCCTTTCCAGGGTCTCGACGATGTCCGTCCTGATGCGCGTGCCCGCGATGTCGCGCAGGATCGCAAGGGCCTCGGCGGACGTTCTTGTTTTCTGGTAGGGACGCTCTGAAGTGATGGCGTCGTAAATGTCGGCAACGGATATGATCTGGGCCCCGAGCGGGATCTCGTTGTCCTTGAGCCCCCTGGGATAACCGCGTCCATCAAGCCGTTCGTGGTGGGCCGAGACGTAGTCTACGGCGGGCCCCAGGAAATCGAGGGGCTTTAAGATCTTCGCGCCTATGGAGGGATGGCGGTTTATCTCCTTCACAAGGTTCGACGGGAGCTTCCCCTCGTGATCGCCGAAGAGGATGTCCGGAAATCCGATCTTCCCGATATCGTGAAGCGCCCCGCCCAGACGAACGTATTCCAGCTCCTCGCCCGCAAGGCCCATCTCGCGTCCGATGGCGTGGGCAAGCTCCGCCACCCGCGACGCGTGGCCCTCGGTGTAGGTATCCCGCGCGGCCAGGGCGTGTGCCATAGCGGTGACCACGGCCACGGTATTGTTCCTGACCTGCTCGTTGAGGTCCTTCAGTTCCTCCACGAGCTGCTGGAGGCGGAACTCCCGGGCCTCCACCTTGACCATCATGAGCGCCACGGCCTCGGCTATGGTCCGGACAGTCTCCGGCACATCGTCCTTTGTCAACTCCATGATGTCATCGGAGTACCGCCCTTCGGCAATGTCGGAGATGATGTCAAGAAGCCTCTTGTCAAGTTCGGCGGAGTTCATAAGCTACCTCACGGGGCTTGTCTACCCCGGGTACCAGTTTCTTGTACACTATCGATCAGCACCTCGTCAATCACAAACGGACGACACTTTCGTCCCCCCGGGGGACATCCCGGCAACTTTTCCTTCCATGGTAACCGTAGAGGGACGTAGCATGGTCAAACACGCGCCTCCGATCGGCCGCGGGACCTCCCGGGGATCGCGGGTGGCCGCTGAAGGAACTCGAATGGAGGAGGCAGGAATGTTGAAAAAGCTTTTTGTGTGGCTGATGTGCCTCTTTGTTGTCTCGGCATCTGCTCCCGGGGCCGCCATAAGCGCACTGCGCAGGCTTCAGGCCATGTTCGGGAACGAAAGCGACATCTTCGCCAGCCACCCCGCCCCGGGCGACAGGGCGGCCGCCCTAGAAAAGCTGCAGGCTGGACCGGCGCAGGAGTTCTCACGGGGGCTGTAGAAATGCCGCGCAGGTCGGCGGCGGCTCAACGCACGGAGTCAGCCGCCACGCGTCAACACCCGCGGGAGCCGACCCGTGAGGGTCCCCGCTGAAGAGGCCCCCGATGGGACGCGGAGACCTCTTCCACTGCGGGGCGTTCACATAAAAGGAGGAGAAACGTTTCTGCCGGGTCACTGTACCTGCGCAGCGCCCGCCCTTGCCACGACGCCGTCCTGTGCGGACGATCCGCCGGAGACGCCGATGGCGCCGATGATCCTGCCGTTCTCAATAATGGGGACACCGCCTTCAATGGCCCGTATGCCATCGAGGGTAAGGTACGTCATGTTGCCGCCGCTGCTCAGGATGTTCTCGAAGGCCTTCGTGGGCCTCTTGAACATGACAGAGCTCTTTGCCTTGTTGACCGCCACGTCAACGCTGCCCCACTGGACAACGTCGAACCTCTCCAAATAGACCAGGTTGCCGCCCGTGTCGACAACGCCTATCACGACGTTGATCTTGATCTTCGCCGCCTCGGCCGCCGCTGCCGCCGCGACCTTCTTCGCCGTTGCCAGATTGACGTTCGGACCGTAAGGGTTCGGCATCTGCTGTGCCATCGCGATACCGGTCATCATGAAGAGGACCAAAATACCGATAAGGGTTACTGCTTTCAACGCACGCATTCCTGGGCCTCCTTTTTTTTGTTGACCCCATCCCGGGGCGGGGGAGTCTTCGATTCGATCCGCTCTTCGCGTTCCCGGACTGCCACCCGGGTCCTACGTTCCCAGAAGCGCCTTGAGCCGTGGAACGCGGTCGGCCCTCTTCTTGACCACGAGGTTGAACGATCGCGGCACGTCGGCCATCAGGTGCTTCGACTGCTCTGCCGCTTCCTTGTAGTAGCTGATGATCTTTTCTTCAATCTCCACGGCAGCCTTCAGCGTATCGGCCCGGCCGGGCCCGCCGGACGCGGCCTCTCCCAGCTCGTAGCCATCGGTCTCCAGGTCGAAGGCGAAACAGCCCTCAATGGCATCGGTGATCACGCCGTAGTACGCCCGTTCGATCTGGGCGATGAACTTCTTGTTCTCCTTGGCGAAAGACGCGAACATCTCGGCATCTGCCGGGAAACGGGTCGCCGCCTCCTCGTAGAATACCGCGGACTCCGTCTCCAGCTTCCGTGAGAAACTTATGGCGCCGGAACAGGTATTGATCGTCATGATTCCCCTCCCTTGCTAAACCCTAGAACCATCTCTGAATGACTACCTTGCTCTCCGTGAAAAAGCGGATGGCTTCCTTGCCCTGGGTATGAAGGTCACCGAAGAAGGAATCCTTCATCCCGCTGAAGGGGAAGAAAGCGACGGGCGCGACGACGCCGATGTTCGTGCCCACGTTGCCGCTCTCGACATTGTAGGTGAAGTATCGCGCGTACCCGCCATTCTGGGTGAAGATCGAGTGCCCGTTGCCAAAGGGATTGTTGTTGCAGATCTCGATCGCCTCATCGAGGTCTTTCGCCCTCATGATGCTCATAACGGGACCGAATATCTCTTCCGAGCCGATCCGGCCGTTGGGATCGACGCCTTCGAATATCGTGGGCCCCAGGAAACAGTCTTCCGGATAATCGCCTGTTATCTTCGGTTTCCTTCCGTCGAGGAGCATCTTCGCTCCCTCGCTGATCCCCATCTCTATGTACTTCAGTATGTTCGCCTTCTTTGCCTGGTCCCTGACCGGTCCCATCTGGGTGTTGTCATCGAGTCCGTACCCGACACGTATCCTTGACGCCATCTCCAGGAGCTGTGTGACGAAATCCCTGTAGAAGGCCTCGTCCTCACCCACCATCAGGAGGTTGGCGGCGGCAAGACATCTCTGGCCGGCATTTCCGAAGAATGATGTCCCGCATGCGGCTATGGTCGCCCGTACGTTGCAGTCAGGCATGACCACCATGAAGTTCTTCGCGCCGCACTGGGCGATGACCTTCTTTCCCGTTTCCCCGCACCTTCTGTAGATCACGTCACGGCCGGTGGGTGTTGAACCGACAAATGTGATCCCCTTGATATCGCGATGATCGAGCATCCCTTCGACCACGGTCCTTCCTCCGTTCACAACGTTCCAGACCCCGGGAGGGAACCCGGCCTCTTCCGCCAGCTCGGCAAGGCGCATCTGGCTGAAGGGGACCTCGCTGGACGGCTTGATGACAATGGTATTCCCCGTCGCCACCGCATACGGCGCGGACCAAAGAGGTATCATGAAGGGGAAATTGAAGGGCCCGATGATCCCGAAGACTCCCGTGGGCGTGGGTATGACCCATTCGTCGATACCAGAGGCGATATCCTCGGAGTAATACCCCTGCATGAGCGTGGGGATGCCGCAGGCGACCTCCACATTCTCGATCCCCCTGCGGGTCTCGCCCCTCGATTCATCGATCGTCTTGCCGTGCTCCATGGTCTGGATACGGCTCACCTCTTCGAAGTTCTCCTCGAGAAGCTCCTTGAGTCTGAAGAGTATCCTGGTGCGGGCGAGCGGGGTCGTCCTCCGCCAGTCATGGAATGCCTCCTTCGCTGCCTCAACGGCCTCGTTTATCTCCTCTTTCGTGGAGATGGGGCATTTGCCGATCACTTTGCCCGTCGCAGGGTTTACAACGTCCACTATCTTCCCCTTCGAATCGACCCATTCCCCGTTGATATAGTTCCTGACCTCTTTGATACCCTTGATCGGTTCTTCCAAAATGGCCATGTTGTCCTGTCTCCTTTGTCTTCGTATTTGCTTTGCCGCACCGCGGATTCTGTCTAGCCGTCCTGGCTCTCCTTTGCGTTCTCCTTCAGGTAGTACTCGACGTTCTCGAGATGCGCGATCATCATCTTCTCGGCGGACGCCCCTTTCTTTTTCTTCAGCGGCTCCAGAATGAGTTTGTGGTCCTTGATGATGCTGTTGGAGAACTCGCTGCTCGGCGCAAGCGCCGTCTTCTTGAAGCTGAACATGAAGTCGAGCACGTAATCCATCGTGAGCACGAGGACCGGGTTCTGCGTCGCCTCTCCGATGATGCTGTGAAACTCTATGTTGCTTTCCTCCAGCCGGAAGAAATCCTCTCTCGACAGTGCCCCGCCCGTCTTCTCTATCAGGGATTCGCAGTACTCGATGTTCCTTTCAAGCCTGGATATCTCCGTCTCCGATATGCGCTTCGAGGCGAGTTTGCACGCCACGGGCTCGATGATCATCCTGAGCTCCGATAGGTCCTTCGATGTGAACTTCTTGTGGTTCAGAAAATGAAAGAGGGTGGTCTTGACATAATCGCTCCTCGGTTCGGCGACGAATACGCCTCCCCCCTTACCCTTGCGCTTTTCGATGAGACCGAATGTCTCAAGGCCCTTTAAGGCCTCCCTCACCGTCACGAGGCTGACGCCGAACTGTTTCCCGATCTCGAACTCGTTGGGAAGCCGGCTGCCGGGAGGGAATTCTCCCTCGAGAATGCGGTCCTTGATGCTGTTCTCGATCAAAAGGGAGAGCTTTTTGTAGTTGATCGGCTCAAAAGTTGAATACTTCATCTCTTCTCTCCTGTCTATTGAGTATTTGATGTTTCCGCCACTGTCCGCATGCCTCTGCACAACCAATTCCAGGAAACCCGGGGCTGTTTGCTCATATTCCGAGATAGGCACACCTCACGTGTTCATTCCCCAGGAGCTCGTTCCCGGCTCCTTCGAGGCCGATCTTGCCGTTCTCGAGGACATAGCCCCTGTCTGCAAGTTCCAGTGCCTCATGCACGTTCTGCTCCACGAGAAGCACCGTCACCCCTTCCTGGTGTATCTTCAGCACCGCCTCGAATATCCTCTCCACCACCAGGGGAGCGAGGCCGAGGGACGGTTCATCGAGCATCAGGAGCCGCGGACCCGCCATGAGGCCGCGCGCCAGCGCGACCATCTGCTGCTCGCCGCCCGACAGGGTGCCCGCAAGCTGCTTCATCCTTTCCTTCAACACCGGGAACAGCGCGAACACCTGGTCGAGCCTCTTTTCCCTTTCCTCCCCGGGTACCTTGTAGGCACCCATCATGAGGTTCTCCAGAATGTTCATCTCGGGGAAGAGCTTTCTTCCTTCGGGGACCTGGACGATGCCCATCTTAACGATATCACGGGCACTCAGCTTGTCGAAGGATTTTCCGTCGTAGCTGATCTTTCCCGACTTCTTCTTTACGATCCCCGATATGGTCTTCAGCAGCGTTGTCTTGCCCGCGCCGTTCGCCCCGACGAGGGCGATGATCTCGCCTTCGTTGATGTTCAGGGACACACCCCAGAGCACCTGCGCCCTTCCGTAGGAGACTTCAAGATTCTCGATCTTCAGCATATTGGTTCGCCTTTTTTGTAGGAATTGGCCTTCTTGCCGAGATACGCCTCGATCACCACCGGGTTCGTGACGACCTCCTCCGGCGGCATATCGGCTATCTTTTCGCCGTGATGTATCACTATGACCCTGTGGCAGGAACTCATGATGGCCTTCAGGACATGCTCCACCCAGACGATGGTCACACCGCTCTTGCAGATGTCCCTCACGAGGACCGACGCGTGATCGATCTCCGTCGGGTTGAGCCCTCCCATGGGTTCGTCGAGAAGAAGGACCTTCGGGTCCGTCGCGAGGGCCCGGGCGATCTCCAGCCGTTTCTGTTCACTCAACGTCAGATCCGACGCATAAGCTTCGGCCTTGTCGCTGAGCTCGACCCGTTCCAGCACCCGGCGCGCCTGTGCCTCGGCGTCCTTTCTCGCGGAGTGCCTCAGGAAGGCCGCGAGGCTCACGTTCTCGAGAACCGTCAGTTTCCGGAAGGGCTTGACGATCTGGAAGGTCCGTGCCATGCCCTTATGCGCGATCGAATAGGGCTTGAGTCCCGCGATGTCCTTGCCTTCGAGAAGGACCTTGCCCTGGTTGGCGGGAATGAAACCCGTTATCAGGCTGAAAACGGTCGTCTTGCCCGCACCATTGGGTCCGATAAGGCCGAGGATCTCTCCTTCATTCACCTGGAAGGAAAGGTCGGAAACAGCCTTCAGGCCGCCGAAGCATTTGGTGAGCCCCTGAACATCAAGCAGTGCCATGGTTTGCATCCTTCTTCAAACGAAGTTTTTTGAAAAGCACATTGAGGCGCCCCCACACTCCATCGGGCATGTACCTGATGGCAACCATCATGAAAAAACCATAGAAGATGAGGTGGCCCGAGAGAAAATGCTCCCGGAAGCTTTCGCCGAGGGTAACGAGGACGATGGCACCGATCAGGGGGCCTCCGACCGTCGCCAGCCCGCCGACAATCGCTATGAAGAGCATCTCGACGGAAAGGCCTATGGAGAAGACGGCGTCGGGGTCGACATACCGCAGGTACATCGCGTAGAAACCCCCCGCTATCCCGGCCAGGAACGCCGACAGAGCGAGTGCCACAACCCTTGCCTTCACCGTGTTGATCCCGATGGACTCGGCGCTGTCGATGTCCTCTCTCAGGGCAAGCAGGTACGCGCCGATACGGGTCCTCGACACTATATAGGTTATGATCAGCGCGATCAAGGTAATAACGGCGATGATATAATAGAAGGGGACCTTGCTCTCCCAGTTTATGGCCTGGCCCAGGAAGCTGACCCTGGGAAGGGTCGTTATGAGGAGACCCACGGGGCCCGCCGTCAACGATTCCCAGTTGAGGGCCACAAGCCTCACGATCTCGGCGACGGCAAGGGTTGACAGGGCAAAGTAGGGGCCGCGCAGGCGAAAGCATATGAAGCCTATCGGCAGCGAGATCGCCATGGCCACTAGCCCGCCGAGGAAGATGCCGTACCATGGATCGATGCCGCACTTCAGGTAGAGGATCATGGTCGTGTAGGCCCCGGCGCCGAGAAACGTCGCGTGCCCGAACGAGACCTGTCCCGCGTACCCTCCAAGTATGTTCCATGACGCGCCGAGTACGGTCCACATGAGCACCATGATCATGAGGTGCACGAAGAACGGCGAGTGGATAACGATCGGGGCTATTCCCAGAATGATCAACCCCAGAATGATCAACGCTGTCTTTTTCATGATTTACCAACCCCGAAAAGTCCTGAAGGTCTGAACAGCAGAACGAGCAGGAAGATGACAAACCCTATTGCATCCTTGTAAGGAACCGATACGTAGACCGCTCCTAAGGATTCCACCACCCCGAGGAGCAGCCCTCCCGCGATCGCCCCCTGGACGGAGCCGAGACCGCCCAGCACGACGATCACGAAGCACTTCGCCACCAGGATCTCGCCGACAGTCGGGTAGAGATAGAGAGACGGGGCCAGCAGCACTCCCGCCCCGCATGCCAGCGCGGTCCCGAGGCCGAAGGTGAGCATCTCCATCTGGGCGGCATTCACACCCATCAATGCCGCGGCCATGGGTTCCTGGCTTGTCGCCCTGATGGCCCTGCCGGTATCGGTCTTCACGAGGAACCAGTATAAAAGCGCGGTGATCAGGATAGCCATACCGAACGCTATTGCGAGCGGGATCGGCACGGCTATCCCGAATGGCCGTAAAGGCATGACCGCGTAGTCAAGCTTGATCGTACGATAATCACCTGTCCAGACAAGGAGCACCAGGTTCGATACGAACAGTGAAAGACCGGCCGTGTAAAGCAAGGTGTTGAGTTCACCCGCAGGCACGATCTTCTTCAGAAGGAAACGGTATGTGAGCATACCGATAAGAAAGGCGACGGGCACCCAAAGAATGATCGACACGAAGGGGTCGATGTGCCACAGGGTCAGCGCCCAGAAGGAGCTGTACATCCCGAGCATCACCATGTCGCCGTGGGCCATGTTGATGATGCGCATCACCCCGAAGATTATGGTAAGTCCCACCCCTATCATCGCGTACAGGGATCCCGTCAGTATGCCGCTTACCAAGCTCTGGACAAGTGTCTCCATGTTCTACCCGCTGGTTATTTTTTTGTTGAGGGATCAGGGAACACAGCGGTTACTTCCGCATTCGCCTTGGGGTACACATTCAGCAGTTTCCCGTCACGCCACTGGGCAAGCACGGAGTGGTCAGGAGAGTAGATGTTCTGGTTCGTGTACTTGTCCCCAAGGGGGCCTGTCCAGTTGCCGAATTTCACCTTTCCGAAGACTGTCGACATGTTGGTCTTCAGCAGGGACTGGCGCAAAAGGTCGCGGTCCTTTTCGAGGTTGCCCGTGAGCTTCGTCCTCTTCATGGCATCGGCGATTATGTAGATGATCGCGTATCCTTCAACCTCGTGTTCCTTCGGATGGAAACCGTATTTCTTCTCGAACTTCTGGTAGAACGCCTTCGTCTTCGGATCGTTCGGATTGCCCGACCAGGCGGCCGATGAGAAGACGTTGTCGCTCAGTTTGCGGAGTTCCGTCGCGAAGTCCGCGACGCCGAAGCCGCCGCCGAAGCCCACGAAGGCCCTCGGGGAAACACCCATCTCTTTCGCGTGGCGGGTGAGCAGGATGGCGTCGGTCGTCGAAACGGCCACCATGAGGAGGAAGTCGGGATTGTTCGCCTTCACCTTCGTCATGATGGGCTTGAAATCAAGGGTGTTGACGGGATAGGCCTCGTCGTTGACTATCTTGACGTTCTTCGACTTCAGGAACGACATGGCGGAATTGGCGATGGATTTCCCGAACACGGTGTTATCGTAGACCACTGCCGCCGATTTTGGCAGGGCGCCCGGGGTCTCGCTGATGAACTTGTTGAACGCCTGGGGATAGATGGTTCCCGTGGGGTTGTTCCTGAAGACCCACTCAAACCCCTTTGCGGTTATGATGTCCGCCGAAGGGTGATCAACGACGTAGGGCGTCTTCAGTCTGTGGGCCACCGAGGCGATCTCGACCGCCTGACCCGAGGCCCGTCCGCCTGTCAGTACGAGGACCTTGTACTGGTTGATGAGTTTTTCCGTGACGGTAGCGGCAAGCGGGTTCTTCGCCTGGTGGTCCTCTATGACCACTTCGATCTTCTTTCCGTTTATGCCGCCGGCCTGGTTGATCTCTTCAACCGCGAGGTCATAGGCCTTCTTGAACTTCGCCCCGAAGGGGGCGTCCGAACCGGTCATGGGCTGCGGTGCGCCTATCTTCAGCGTGTCATAGGACATTGCCGGTGATGCGAAGAAGAAGAATGAAAAACAGAACAATGCAAGTGCAAGTACTAAAAACCTTTTCATGACTACCTCCCCACAGTGTTTATTTGATGAAACACGCTAGTATCCCCGAAAAAGGTCAATAATTCCCTGGCTTACTCAGACTGTTCCTGTTATTGTGTTAATCTCTGAAGTTGATAATATATTAGATTATGAGATTAAGAAAGTTGTCAATAGAAAAATCGACAAGGGCCAAAACTTTCTTCAACCCCCCATGGAGCGCAGGAAGGCGCACAGGTTGTGCCTGCTCCTGTTTATCTTCAGCTTCTTCCTGATGTTGTAACGGTGGACCTCGACGGCCCGGCGGGATATGTGGAGCGATTCCGCGATCTCCTTTGTCTTCCTTCCATCCCTTATCAAGCCCGCGATATGCGTCTCCGTGGGTGTGAGGCCGAAATGTCCGATGGCCCTTACGAAGGGCGCGATCACGTCGTTAAGGTTCTTTTCGATGATCTCCATGAACATCTTCTGCCTGATACTGAGGTTCGACACCTGCATCTTTTCGATGTACGGGAAGACGAGCGTTCTGAGATTGAGGACGATGTTCTTCTCCAGTTCCTGCCTGTTCTCCTCTATGTGTCTCGCGAGGGCCTTCAGGGCTATGTTCGCCTCTTCCAGGTTCCGCGTCTTGAACCGAAGTTCCTCTTCTCTCTTTCTCAATGCTTCCTCTGCCTCCTTGCGGTCCGTTATGTCGCGGCCCTCGGCGATGAGAAAGGAGACCTTTCCGTCCTCGTCCGGCACGGGTTTCAGGGAGAAATCAAAATGGTGGGGACGGCCTTCCGGCGACAGATGGGTTGCCTCGAAGCGCATGAGTCTGCCGCCTGCCGCCTCTTTTATCGCGTTTCGCAGGGTGTTCATCAGTTGCCTGGAATGGGACCACCACGGCGTCAGCCAGAACTTGTGTCCCATCACGTCCTCTTCCCGAACCCCGGCAAAGGCAAGCGCGGCCCTGTTCACCTCCAGCACGTTGCCGCCAGGCGTCAACAGGCCCATGAACTGGAACGTGTGGTCAAATATCGCGCGGAATCTCCGTACCCTTTCGAGAAGGGAGTCTTCCGACCTCCCGCTTTTGGTGATATCATGCATGGCCCTCATACGCCCCTTTCTTTCCCAATACGATCATGATGAGCCTGGAATCTTATCATAATGTTCGAACATTCTACAGTTTTGCTTAAAATGAGCCTGCCCGGTCACCGTCGACAAGGCATCCGGCGTTCCCTTCCCGGGGATGGCACTACTAATAAATCATACGTATTCCATAGCAAGTTATTTGTTATAGCATTCTTCTGGCTTTTTGCATACAATTACGAATCACAACGGCAAGGGACCAGCAAGGGCGCAATGGAAGGCTCCTGGTGTCAGAAAGACAGGGGTTCCTTTCGATCGGGGTACGAGAAGACAGGCAGTCCCATATCACCGATGAGAAGAGCGATCTCGTCGGGCCGTCCAACCCGTTTGGCCCAAAGTGATGCCGGGGTATCTGGCGAGAACGCCCCGGCACATCAGGTAAGCCCGTAAAAGAACAGATGAACTTTGCTGTAATGAAAGCAGAATATCCAATGTGTTCGAGAGGACGTTTTTCTTGAGCGAAGACCACTACCGTTCGCTCGTGGACCTGAGTCCCGATATCATCTATCGCCTGGACAGGGAAGGGCGGATACTCTTCATCTCCAACGCCGTCAGGCAGCTCGGCTACGACCCGCAGGAGCTCACGGGGAAGCCCTTCGACGAGATAGTCCACCCCGACGACCGCAGGAAGGGACCGGTCCATTTCGTGGAAAGACGTGTTGGCTCGAGGTCCATGCGGAGGCTGGAGATGCGCCTCGTCAAGAAGAACAAAGGGATAAAGGACTATTCCCTGGCACAGGTCACCGTCGAGCTCACCGCCCGCGGGAAATGGGACGTGCCCGATTACGACATATCGACTCCGCGGAAACATTTCCTTTACTCCCAGGGCGTTGCCCGGGACGTCACGGAGCGCAAGCGCATGGAGGAAGAACGGGAAAGACTTATCGTGGAGCTCAAAGAGGCCCTGCTCAAGGTCAGAACGTTGGCCGGCCTTCTGCCCATATGCAGTTCCTGCAAGAGGATCCGCGATGACGAGGGCCGCTGGCAGCCGCTGGAGGACTATATACGGGAGCATTCCGAGGCGGAGTTCACCCACACCATTTGTCCGGAATGCGCAAAGAAAACGTATCCAAACTATTTCAAATGAGACCGTCTCACTATCGATCGTGTTTCGCGTCGAGGGGATCTGCACGGCGGGGAGGAAGGGAGGAACCATCAGGCAAAGTGAGGAGTTGTATCGTAAGCTGATCGAAACAAGAGATATCGGTTTTGTGGTCCTCAACAGGAAAGGTGTCGTCGTGGACGCAAACACGAAATACGCCCGCCTTGCAGGCCGACGAGACATCGATCACGTGCTTGGAAAGAACGTCCTTGACTGGACGGCAGAGCATGACCGTGGCAAGCTTTCCCGGGAACTCGCCGGATGCCTGAAGAAAGGTTTTGCCAGAAGCGTCGAGATCGACCACACCGACGGGCAGGGCGGAACCACACCTGTCGAGATGAACGTCACATGCATCGGCAGCGGATCCGGGAAGGACCTCGTTGCGTTCTGTCGTGATGTCCCGAAAAGGGAGCGCATAGCCGGAAAGCCCCGTTATGGGACCGGCGGACCGGCGGGCCTCACAGAGGTTGCCGACCTCGAGCTGAAAAGCACCTTTTTGGCCGTCCTTGAGAACATCCCCCTCGGCATCATACTCGCCGATCGCTCCGGGACCGGCAGGTATGTGAACCCGCGGTTCACCGGCATTACCGGCTACACTCTCGATGATGTGCCTACCGAAAAGGATTGGGCTGTCCGGGCATACCCCGACGACGAACTCAGGAAGAAGGTGGTGGAGGCCTGGAAGAGGAACCGTTCCCCGGGAAGCACCTATGAGGCCGAGCGGCGCCCTATAGCCTGCAAGAACGGACGGGAAAAGGTCATATCACTGTGGGCGACCCGCCTCGAGGAGCTCACCATCATAACCCTGAGCGACGCAACGGAAAAGAGGCATCTCGAAGCGCGGCTCCGCCAATCGGAAAAGATGGAGGCCATCGGCAAACTGGCCGGGGGCATCGCACACGATTTCAACAACATCCTCGAGGTCCTTCTCGGCCACTGCGGCATTCTGAAAATGCAGGTCCCGAAGGATGGTCCGCTGCAGGAACGCGTGAGGCAGATCGCCGACACGATCGAGAAGGCGTCGAGCTTCACGAGGAACCTCCTCACCTTCAGCAGGAAACAGGACGTAGCGCTCAGGCCCGTGGCGATCAACGCGATGGTCCGGAAAAGCGTGCGCATCCTGGAGGGGCTGCTGCCGAAGAACATCGACCTCGACATGACGCTCGCAGGCAGGGATGTGACGGTCCTCATGGACGTACCGAAGATCGACCAGGTATTGCTGAACCTCGTCGCCAATGCCCGCGACGCCATGCCGCGGGGCGGCATGATCACCATACGGTCGAGAACGGTCAACCTCGACGAGGATTTCCGCAAGCTTCACGGCTACGGCACACCCGGCAGATACGTCCTCATCTCCGTGACCGACACGGGAGAAGGCATTGACGACGAAGCGATGCACAGGATATTCGAACCCTTTTACACCAGGAAAAAGGCGGGGAAAGGAACCGGTCTCGGCCTTGCCATCGTTTACGGCATAGTGAAGCAGCACAACGGATACATCAACGCCTCCAGCAAGCCGGGCAGGGGAACGACCTTCAATATCTATCTGCCGGCGGCAGAGACACCGGAGCGCCACTAACAGGTGGGCAGGTGCTCGCAGGATCCGTGACCTTGTCATCAGGTGAAAAACGTCCCAACATCGTTACGTTTGGCAGACCTCAAGCGGTCCTGAGCCTCTCCGTCACCGCGTCCCCGACGTCGGGGGTGCGCGCGGTCCCGCCGAGGTCGGGCGTCACGGTCTTTCCCTCCATCAGCACCCTTTCGACGGAGTCGAGTACCCTCTTGCCCCAGTCCCCGCGACCGAGGAAGTCGAGCATCTGGCTTGCCGACCATATGGCGGCGAGCGGGTTCGCTATCCCCCTCCCCGCTATGTCCGGGGCCGAGCCGTGGATGGGTTCGAACATGGAAGGATACGTCCTCTCGGGATTGATGTTCGCCCCCGCGGCGAGTCCCATCCCGCCCGCTATCGCGGCGCCGAGGTCGGTGAGTATGTCCCCGAAAAGGTTCGAGGTGACCACGACCTCAAAGCGCCAGGGCTCCTTCACGAAGAACATGGCCGCCGCGTCCACGAGGTACGAGCGCGTCTCGACGTCGGGATACTCCTTTCCCACCGCGGCGAACACCTCGTCCCAGAACACCATGGAATAATTGAGGGCGTTGCCCTTGCTTATGCTCGACAGCGTCTTCTTCTCTCTCCGCGCGAGTTCGAAGGCGTAGCGGATGATCCTTTCCGTTCCCTTCCGGGAGAATACCCCCGTCTGCAGGACGACCTCCCGGTCCGTGCCCCTGAAGAGCCTGTCGCCCACTCCGGCATACTCCCCCTCGCTGTTCTCGCGCACGACGATCATGTCGATATCTTCCCTCTTCACGTTCGCGAGAGGACAGGGAGCGCCCTTAAGCAGCTTCACCGGCCGGAGGTTCACGTACTGGTCGAATCCCCTCCGTATTCTCAAGAGCAGGTCCCACAGGGAGATATGGTCCGGAACGGACGGTGAACCCACGGCGCCGAGGTATATCGCGTCGAACTTCGCGAGCCGTTCCATTCCATCATCGTCCATCGCCCTGCCGTGCCTCAGGTAGTGCTCGCAGCCCCAGGGAAAATGCTCGAAGGCGAACCTCGTCCCGCCGTCGAGCTCCTCGACCGTCTTTAAGACCTTGATCCCCTCGGCCAGCACCTCGGGCCCTATCCCGTCGCCGCCTATCACCGCTATCCTGTACGTTTCGATGTCCCCCTCCTTTGTTGATCCTCGAGGATCCGTGACGGTGCCACCCTTTGCGGACACCTCTCCATTGTACCTCCGGCATGCCCATCTTTCCACTGTTTGGGCATATGACCCCGATAATCGGACCCGTCGGGGCATCCCGCCTTCCCGCGGATCCCCGGCTCGGACCCGCCGGACCCCGGGAAGATAAGTACCCGTAAGATCGCGAGAGATATGATACTTCGTGGTTCCCATGTACTTCACGTGTGAAAACATTGTATAATTGCATGCGGTAAGTTGATGAAAGCATCCTGGAGGTTCACAATGAAACTTGCCTCAGGCTGGTCGACCAATTCCGACCCGGGGATGGCAGCCGAAGAAGCTTTTGGCAGAATGTCCGCGAAGCTTGGCGACACCCCTCATTTCATCCTTCTTCACAGCTCATGCGCCTACGATAACGCTATCGTGTTGAAGCGCCTCCGCTCACTTGCCCCGGCCGCATCCCTGCAGGGAGGGACCACATGCCTCGGCGTTGTCACCGAGGAAGGTTTCCATACAGAGGATGGGTTCGGACTCGGCCTTCTTGGCATTTGCGATCCCGATGGCAGCTATGGCGCGGGCATCGCGAGACAGGGGGATGACCCCGCGAAAGCCGCCGTATCGGCCCTGTCCCGGGCCCTCGAACAGGCGGGCAGACCGGGGGAACTGCCGGTCGCCATCGTCATAACAAGTTGCCCCGGGAACGAGGAAACGATGATACGCGCCATCGAGGCCTACCTTGGAGCGGACGTTCCCATCCTGGGAGGGACTTCCGCGGATAACGACATGACCGGTCAGTGGGAACAGTTCGCGAACGAGGGCGTCGTCTCCGACGGAGTGTCCGTGGCCGTCTTCTTCCCCTCCGGACATGCGAGCTACGCCTTTCACAGCGGTTACGAGCCCACCGAGCACAGGGGGCGGGCAACCCGTGTTTCCGGCCGTGTTCTCCACGAGATAGATGGCCGGCCCGCCGCAACGGTCTACAATGAATGGACGGATGGCCTGATCGCGGACACGCTCAGCGGGGGAGGAAGCCTCGTGCCCACGACAAGCTTCACACCCCTTGGCCAGCCCGTGGGGCAGGTAGGAGGGGTCGTCTATCACAAGCTCTCTTATCCGACTGCTTCGCTCCCGGATAAGGGGCTTGAGCTCTTCGCCGAGATCCAGCAGGGCTCTGAGGTCGTGCTGATGAAGGGCACTACCGCGAGTCTCGCCAGCAGGGCCGGGAGGGTCGCGAAGGCGGCGATCCACAGCGCCCCTTTTTCCGCCAGCGAGACGGAAGGGGCGTTGATGCTCTTCTGTGCCGGGTGCATGCTTGTTGTCCGGGACCGGATGGACCAGATCGTCGCGGACTTGAAAGGCATCCTGCCGAACAGGCCGTTTCTCTGTTCATTCACCCTGGGAGAGCAGGGGTGTTTCATCGGCGGAGAGAACCGCCATGGCAACCTGATGATCGCCACCCTCTTCCTGGGGCACAGCAGAACGGGGTAACATATGAGCACATCGGAAGAACTGCGGGAGGCCCTGCTTGATCTCGAGGAAGCCCGGAAGAAGGAAGCGCTCCACCGGCAGATGGCCGAGGCGCTCCTCAACGGACTCCGTGTCCTTGTCACCGGCAAGGATCCGCACACCCTGTTCGCTCAGCTCTTCGATGCCATGAAGGAACCCCTTGATTTCGATTCGGCCTTTGTCCTCCTTCAGAACAACGACGGGGCCCTCGTTACGCTCACGGCCTCCAATCCCGTCTTCGCCCACAGGGTCTGGCGGCCGGCGGCCATGCTGCGAAGGGTCCTCGCGGGCCAGCCTGTCGCCGTTTTCGACACAAATCTCGTTGAAGAATGGAACAAACAGCCGGAAGAGGTGCTGGGAGCAGCCCGCTCGGCCCTCCACCTGTCGATCCGAACGGCAGACAACCACGCCATCATCGTCTGCACGCATCCGGACCGGGCGCATTTCTCCAAGAACCACGTGACCCTGGCACGGCGTTTCTCCGTGCTGGCGACCCAGGCGCTGCAAAAGCTCGAGTCCGACGAAAAGCTCGCGGACCTCGAGAAGCAACTGGAAACGCAGGCAAGCATGGCCGAACTGAACCGCCGCCTGGCGGAAAGTGAACAGAAGCTTTCCCGGGCGAAGAAGATGGAGGCCGTCGGCCTTCTCGCGGGGGGAGTGGCGCACGACCTGAACAACATCCTGACGGGGATCGTGAGCTATCCGGACCTCCTGCTCATGGACGATGACATGCGGCCCGAGCAAAGAGAGGCGATCGAGGCCATCAGGAACGCGGGACTCCGCGCGGCCGCCGTCGTCGACGACCTCTTGACGGTGGCAAAGGGCGCGGCCAGCCCCAGGGAACCTCTGAACCTGAACCCCCTCATCGACAACTACCTGTCATCACCGGAGCACCAGAGACTGCTTGAGGCTGACGACGGGGTCGTGATAGAGACGGACCTCGGAGGCGACCTCCTCAACATCATGGGTTCACCCATCCACATAACGAAGGCCATGATGAACCTTATCTACAATGCCGTCGAGGCCCTGCAGGGAACAGGGAGCGGGCGGATCCTCGTGAGAACGGGAAACAGGTACGTCGACAGGCCCCTCAAGGCTTACACGGAGGTGCGGGCGGGCGAGTACGCCGTCGTTTCCGTGCGTGACAACGGCACCGGTATCTCACCGGAAGATCTGGAGCGCATCTTCGAACCCTTCTATACCAGGAAGAAGATGGGCAGGAGCGGCACCGGGCTCGGCCTCACCATCGTCTGGAACGTGATGCAGGACCACGGCGGTTACGTCGACGTGATGACGGGCACGGAGGGAACGGAATTCCTCCTTTACTTTCCCGCCATCCGTGAAGCCCTGGCCGATACGCCCTCCTTCCTGCGATTTGACGATTACCGGGGAAACGGCGAGACCGTCCTCGTCGTCGACGATCTCGAAGACCAGAGGAAGACCGCCTGTGCCATACTGACAAAGCTCGGATACGTGGCCAACTCCGCGGAAAGCGGCGAAAAGGCCCTCGAGTACCTGAAGGACCGTCCCGTCGACATCGTCCTTTTGGACATGATCATGGACCCGGGCCTGAACGGAATGGAAACATACAGGAGGATAAGCGAGATCCATCCGGGACAGAAGGCCGTGATAGCAAGCGGCTATTCCATGAGCGAGGACGTCATCGCCGCCCAGCACATGGGAGCGGGGGTCTTCATCAAGAAACCATACACCATCGCCAAGCTGGGCAAAGCCCTGAAAGAAGAGCTGACGAAATGAACGGTGGAGCGGAGAGTCCCGGGAACGCCCTCAGCATGCTCATATCCCCGGCACAAAGCACATGGGCCCGGCCACACCGGCGGCCAATCGGGGTTGGAGCAATGAGGGCTTCGGTAAACGGGTTCATTTCTTCCGGGATCGGTCCGCGTAGAGTTTCCCGGCACACTCGGGGCAGATGCCGTGGGAGAACTTCGCTTCCGACCGGTCCCTTATGTACGCCTCCATCTGCTCCCAGGTGCCGTCGTCGTTCCGTATCCTCTTGCACGAGGCGCAAATGGGGAGCAGTCCGCTCAATGTCTTGACCTGGGAAAGGGCGTCCTGAAGCTCGGCGATGAGTCTTTCCCGTTCCTCTTCCGCGAGCTTGCGGTCCGATATGTCCGTCAGCAGGTTAAGTGTCGCCGGTCTGCCTTTCCAGAGGACCGTGGTGGCGGACAGGAAAACCCAGATGAACGCGCCCCCGGGGCCGACGAGCCTGAAATCGTAGGCGTCGGGCACGCTTTCGCCGGCGATCCGCTTCCTGTACTTCCCCATGACCATGTCCCTGTCCTCGGGCCAGATGAGATCGACGAAAGGTCTTCCTTCCAGGGTCCCTGCCGGTACACCCGCGAGCTCGTACGCCCTGGGGTTGGCGAAGACGAGGACCTCATCCTGCACGATGATGACCGCCTCGTTCGCCTTTTCTATGAGTATGCGGTACTTCTCCTCGCTCTCCCTGAGCGCCGCCTCGACCTGTTCCCGCTCCCGTATCTCCGCGGTCAATGAAGCGTTGGCGAAGTTCAGCCTCTCGGTCCTTTCCTCCACCAGTACCTCCAGGTTGTCCTGATAGCGGCGCAGTTCCCTTTCGGCCCTGTTCTTCTTGACCACAAGGATCGACAGGAAGGCTACGGCGGCGAGGCA
Source organism: Syntrophorhabdus sp. (assembly GCA_012719415.1). NCBI lineage: Bacteria > Pseudomonadati > Thermodesulfobacteriota > Syntrophorhabdia > Syntrophorhabdales > Syntrophorhabdaceae > Syntrophorhabdus > Syntrophorhabdus sp. The sequence goes on along the minus strand of JAAYAK010000214.1, from coordinate 15,083 downwards.
AAAAAGGATGATGCCCGCGCCCGCGTGAACGGCGTCGGCGTGCCTGGCATAGAAAGACACCGGTTTGTTGACGACGACGCTCCCCGCCGGCAGCAGGTCCTCCTCGATGCCGAAGAGCTCAAGCTGCCTGAAATCGAAGGTATACTGATTGGGGCTCCTCCTGACCACCGGGATGTCTTTTTCGCCGCCGAGGATCCTCCGGGCGATCTCGCCGGCCGTCTTCCCCTGGTAGAAACCGTTGGTGAGCATTCCGCCGACAATGCCGTGACCCAGGTAGTACTCCCACATGCTGTAGACAGGGATGCCCTCCTTAGCGATCTCAGGCGTGCTCGTCTCTATTGGTATCCCCTCGCCGGCCGACGACCGGAACCTCCCCGTGAGCAGGATGACGTGCTCATCCTTTCGCAGGCCCTTCAAGCGTTCAAGGAAGGGCCCAAGCTCGGGGTCCTCCACTATCTCGAACTCGAATACGCCCTTGAAGGCGGGGATCGTGGCCTCCAGCAGGTGCCTGTTGGAGATTCCCGTCACGTTGGAGTTGACGGGAGCGATCACTCTCACCGCCGTCGGATGCAGCGCGTGGGCCGCATCCAGGGTGCCCTTGATGTCTATCTCTTCGACAACCCCCGTGTACGGGGTTTTCCCCATCAACCTCGCGTCCGAGAAATCGTTGATCCCGCAGAACACGACGGGCGTGGAGGGAAAGAGGTCTTCTCCGAGGTCCAGTATCAGGTCGAGGGCCGGGTCGTCGGAAACGATGACCACGTCGTACCGATGACCCCTGAACTTGATACGGAAAGACTCCCGCAGGCTGCGGAGGTATTCCGGGGTGGAGATCCTGCGCGCGTCCATGTACTCGATCCTCAGGTCATCGTCCTTGCCGAGGACCGACCTCACCCCGGAAACGATGTCGTCGGACCACTTGAACCCGTCGTGATAGGAATTGATGAGCAGGATCCTGGCGCCCTGCCGGGCACCCAGGGTGTGAGGAACGCACAACGCCAACAAGACGACCAGCGCGCACGCACACCAGATTGAACACTTTATACCGCGCCGGTCCATCATCTCATCATCTCGTTTCCGCGCCACCCCGCCGCAACGGCCATCACAACAAATTCTACCGTATCTCCCGCAATTCGACAAGGGCTGCGGCTTCGCCTATCTCAGCAATCCGCACCGGGGCTTCACGCGTTCGCCCGTGAGATCGATATAGATGGGCTTGGTCATCGTGTATTCGTCGAGGACCATCTTCGAGAGGTCTTTGCCCCAACCCGATAGCTTGCACCCTCCTGAGGGCGTGTCGCAGAAGATGATCAGGCACTCGCTGATCCAGCCCGGGGCCACTTTGGTTCTTGACAGAGGCGGTGTTTGTTTACTATATAATATGATTGCAACAATCTTAAAGAGGAGTGGGACAATGGAAGACGAGATCGCAAAAGTCAATCTGAAGGAATTCGAGAAGAAACCGGATGGTTCCTGGGTCTGTGTCGCAAACTCAGACATAACCATGAAGACCGGAAAGATAATAAGGGTACCACCCGGAACCGTCTTCAAGAAAGGCACCATGTTCGTGGGAATTAACATGGTGGAAGAGCTCGACAAGTTCAGCAGCGCGAACTAAACGAACCATTTGCCGCTTTGAATCCCGCTGTGCCGTAGACTCAGAGGGCCTTGAAACAACAGCGTCTCCTCAAGACGCTTTTCAAGGCCCTGTTAACCGTAGCGCAGTAGACAGGGAGACGATGTTTTGCGCCCATCGCTCTCCGGTTCCTCTTTTTTTTTCTTTAGCTGGACGGATTCCCGTTCTCAGAAATGACGACACGATGGCTGTTAGAATTACTACACAACAATTGTTTATTGGGCGACAGACAGAACGAACTGATTCTTGTAGCATATTCCTGATATACATCTAATCAGGCTTCGAGTGGCTGTTAGAGGCTTTGCTGCACCGAGAACACGTCTATCTCGGATCCGCTTTGTGGGACATCTCCGGCGAAAACCGGCCAGATGGACAAGAACCTGCATATGGAGGGGGATTATGGGCGTCATAATGCAAGGATTCTACTGGGACTGCCCCAGGGTGGATCAACAGGAGTTCACCTGGTGGAATCACATTGCCGGGAAACTCCCCAGCCTTAAGGCGGCGGGCTTTACGGCACTCTGGCTCCCGCCCGCGAGCAAGGCCGCCAACATTGGCGGCATGTCGATGGGGTATGACGTCTATGATTATTACGATCTGGGGAAATACGACCAGAAAGGATCGGTGAAGACCTGGTTCGGCTCGGAGGATGAACTGCGGGCTATGATCGAAACGGCGCACCAGCAGGGGATGAAGGTCTACGCGGACCTGGTCCTCAACCACAACAACGGGGCCGACGGGAAGGAATTCAATCCCATCGCCCGGCAGGAGCGGTGGACCCTGTTCAAGCCGGCGAGCAAGCTCTTCACCCGGGACTGGACCTGTTTCAACCCCAGCCCTTTTCCGGAATACACCAGCGGCGCCTTCGGCGACATGCCCGATCTGTGCCATATCAATCCCCGCGTCTCGGCGGGCATCCTGAACCACGCCAGGTGGCTCGTTGAGGAGATCGGCTTCGACGGCTTCAGATATGACTTCGTCAAAGGGTTCGGCTCCTGGATCGTGCGGGGGATCCACGACCGAAAATACAAACGGGGTGGTCAACCCGTTAGCATCTTCGGCGTCGGAGAGTGCTGGGACGGCGACAATTGCATCGATAACTGGCTCGACTCGGTAAACGCCTGGGCTGAACACCGGGTCGGCGCCTTCGACTTCCCTCTCCGGTACCGGCTGAAGGACATGTGCGACACATACGGCTTCAGCCTTCGAAACCTTGCCAATGGCGGCGTGCTTTCCAAGGACCGGCCCTTCGAGGCGGTGACCTTCGTGGACAACCACGACTTCCGCGGGGACGGCTCCGACGAGATCATCAACGACAAGATGATGGCCTACGCGTACATCCTGACACATGAAGGGTATCCCTGCGTTTTCTGGAAAGACTGGTCCACTTACGGCTTGGCCGAGCCCGGACAATCAAGCGGGATCGAACGGCTGACCAAGGTCCACGAGAGCCGCGCCGGAGGGGGCACCAATGTCCTCTATGTCGATGACGTCTTCTACGTTATGGAGCGAACCGGGTTCGGGGATCAGCCGGGGCTGGTGTTCACCCTGAACAACATGGGCGAGACGGTTTCGCAAAGGGTAAGAACGGTCTTCCCGAACAAGATGCTGAAACCGCTGGCCTGGCGGGGAAGATATTCATCGACGAGCCCGGCGACGGTCACCACCGACGGGAACGGATGGTGCCAGGTCGAGGCGCCGCCCAGGGGCTATGTGGTCTACGGGCCGGAATCGTAGATTCGGTGAAAAAATGCGTGGAGCACCCTTGAATGACGGGCGGGGTGATCTCAGCCACCGAGACAAGTGTCGCGAATACAGGCAACTCCAGGGATTCATAACGCAATAAGGAGGAATGGACTATGGAAATAGATCTGCGGCCAGACCTGAACGGTTTGCGGGTGCGGCTCCCCGGCACCTTCCCGATCTATCTGATCGACCAGGGCAAGAGGCGCCACATACCGAGTGAAGATGTCTACAATTTCCTGTTCTCCACCTGGGACGGGATCGTTGACGATATAGACATTGTCAAGATCCAGCTGGGGGAACCTATTCCATCAACAGCCGACCTGGTCCGATTTCTTGGCAGTCCGGCAATCTTCCTGAAGGACGGCGTTCAACCGAACCACGTCCTTCGGCACATCACAAGCCCGGAAGTCATGGAACGCTACAAGTTCAACTGGGCCAACGTGTGGGATTACGAGTTTACCCTGGAAGCCTTCCAGCAAGGCCAATCGCCGTATTTCGGACTCGGCCCCGAGATCACAAACCCTTAAGGGTCAGGTCGGCGATATTCGAAGGAATCGAGTTGCCTTTCAATGAGGATGTGCCCCATATTCCATTTGCATGCCCGGAAGGATTCTGGGAAAATAGACCCAAACCATACCGCCCCAGGAGGGAGAAACCGCGGTGTTTGCGGAGCTTGAGGAGATCAATTCCCGTCCGGAGCCGTTTGAATTCTATACGGCGCGCGATCTGTGGACGGACGGGCACACATCGCGACAGATGCTGTCACTCCACCTTGACCCCGGCGTCAATGCGGCTTCGCGCAATCAAACTTTCATAGAACGTTCCGTCGAGTGGATCGCCGATCATTTCGCGCTGACCGCCGGCATGAAGGTAGCCGACTTCGGGTGCGGCCCGGGATTGTACACGACGCGGCTGGCAAGAAAAGGTCTCCGCGTGACCGGTATAGACTTCTCCCCGAGGTCCATAGCCTACGCGAAAGAGGCGGCGGTGGGAGGTTTGTCGGTCGACTATATCAACGAGGATTACCTGGACTTCGAGACGGACGAACGCTTCGACCTCGTCATGATGATAATGTGCGACTATTGCGCGCTGAGTCCCGTCCAGAGAAGGAGGATGCTCGCAAAGTTCGGCAAGATCCTCGAACCGGGCGGCCACGTTCTCCTCGATGCCTATTCCTTGAAAGCCTTCGAAAGTCGCAAGGAGACCGCCACGTACGAACCAGATCTCCCGGGCGGCTTCTGGTCGGCGGAAAAATATTGCGAATTCCTCAACGTTTTCAAGTACGAGACGGAGAAGGTGGTGCTCGACAAGTACACGATCGTTGAGCCTCACCGCACAAGGACCATTTACAACTGGCTCCAGTACTTCAGTCCCGAAACCCTGAAAAGAGAATTCGCGGAATGCGGCTTCGAGACCGAATCCCTCTTCTCCGATGTCGCCGGCACACCGTTCGACAGCGAGAGCAGTGAATTCGCAATTGTAGCCAGGAGGTCCCCTGGAACGCGAGTCGACCGGGTATCCCGGTCAGCTTGATCGCCTGGCCGACAAACCGCTGAGCTTCCTGTACTCCAGGGTCTCCGGTCCGGGTTGTGTTCTCCATGATATCAGCTGGATCATTTTGAAATATCAGCTCTTGTGACCGCGCCGTATTACCAGGGGTCCCTTCATGGCGTCCATGATCCGCGCGACGGGGATGCCGTTCTCCAGCAGCTGGGCCATGGCGCTGCAGTACTTTCTGATGTGGAGAAAGAACTTCCTGTACCCTTCGCAGAGGTAGTGAAGCCCGGGTTCATCGTAAGGGGTCGTCATGAAGCGGTGCTTGGGACATCCCCCCCGGCATGCCCGAAGCACGTCACACTCCCTGCACCAGCGAGGCAGCGCGGTCTCCTTGGCGATCCCGAACCCCGACCGCAGCGACCTTTCCGCCAGGTCGGTCAGCCTGTCGGTCCCGATGTTGCCCAGCCTGTATTCGGGATAGACACTATGATCGCAGGCGTAAACGTCCCCGTTGTGTTCCACGACGAGTGACCGGCCGCACCGCTCAGCGTGAACACAGACCGGTGAAGGGTTGCCGATCCAGGCGTTCAGCGCCCACTCGAAGTTCATGACGAACACCCTGCCCACGTCGTTGCGGACCCATTCCTCGTAAACGGCTATGAGGAAATCGCCGTACTCTTCGGGAACGACCGACCATGGAGCGACCCTGGCCTCCTCCCCCTTCCTGTCGAGGGCGGCGGGGCCGGCAAGCTTGAGGCCTCTGTCCTCCCCGGCCCTGTCCGCCAGGCGCTCCACCACCGGTGTGAACTGGATGAACTCGATGCCCTCGGACTTGAAGAAATGATACACGTCGAGGGGCCGGCGGGCCGTATCCCTCCCGACACAGGCAAGAACGTTGTATTCGATCCCGTGTTTCTGCAGGAGCCTGAGGCCCCGCATGACGGCGTCGAAGGTGCCCTCTCCCTTGCGGTCGCGGCGATAGCGGTCGTGGACCTCCCTCGGTCCGTCGAGACTGATACCGACCATGAAATTCTCTTTTTTCAGGAAGGAGCACCATTCATCGGTGAGGAGCGTCCCGTTCGTCTGCAGGGAATTGGTGATAGTCTTTGCGCCCCCAAGAGACCTCTGGAGCTCGACGACGCGCCGGAAAAAATCGAGTCCCAGAAGGGTTGGCTCGCCGCCCTGCCAGACAAACTCGACGACGGGGGTCGGCTGAGACGCGACATGGTTGGCGATGAAGGCGCGAAGGACGCCATCGGTCATGCGGTATTTCTCGTCCTCAGGATAGAGTCCGTGCTTCTCGAGGTAAAAGCAATACTCGCATCGGAGATTGCACGATGGACCGATGGGTTTAGCGATAACATGAATGCCTTCCGCTGCCATTTCCCTCCCCTTTTACCAAATTCTATTTACATTAAGGGGCGAAACGTTGTCAACTGCTATCCCTGAGAACCAACGCGTCGAAGGGAGCGCGTGGAGGATAGAATCCTGTTGATATGCCTCGGGTTATCGGATTACCATTTAGGCGTGTCTCAACAGGAGCCGGAGGATGAAGAGATGAGGCGTCAAAGCATAATGGTGGTCATACCGCCTGGAATGTCAGATGACGATGGGGGTTATGGCGAGGTGGTCGAGTATGTCGCCGCCTGCGCGGGTTTCGACTGCATACGGGACAACCCGGACGGTGAGGACAGCGTATCCTGCGATGCCTATTTCAGGGACGATAAGGGCAACATATGGCATGGGCAATTGTGCAACCCTCCCTATCCCGACGGAAGCCAGAAGTACATAGTCGGTCTTGAAAAGAAAGCCGGGCAGTAAACCAACGGGGGTTTTTCCTCAGAAACTGGGTGATTTTGGCGTCCTTGTCCACGGTGGCTGGCCCAAACGCCGCGCCCTGCTGTGGAATCTGTTCTCGGCCCTGACCTTTCCCCTGGGAGGGCTGATCGCATGGATCGCGTCACAGAGTTTTGGCGTGTCGGGGCTGGTACTCTTCGGCGCGGGCAGTTTCATCTACATCGCCGCCTCGGACCTCATACCGGAAATAAAGGCTCAGGAAAGGCTCTCGCGAGCCATACTGCATTTCATGTTCTTCGCCATCGGCCTCGGTCTGATGTTCGCCCTCGCGTATTGCTTTCAACGGAGTTGATCTCTTGGAGCGCATCGTTGACGATGATCCTTACTCCAGCAGTGCCGAACGGTACGACGAGCGGTTCGACGCGAACCGGTTCGTCTATGATGCCGAGTTGAGGGCGGTCCGGTCGCTTTTCGCACCCACGGTTCATCCCGCGATAGAGGTGGGCGTGGGAACGGGCAGATTCGCGGCGCCTCTCGGGATCGGAGTAGGGATCGACCCTTCGGAAGGCATGCTGCGGATGGCGCGGGCAAGAGGAATCGCGGTCGCGCGGGGCGTCGCGGAGAACCTTCCCGTGAGGGACCTGGCGGCGGGATGCATCCTGATGGTGACAGCCATCTGTTTCGTGTCCGATGCGGTCAGGGCATTTGAGGAATCCTTCAGGGTCCTCAAAAGGGGCGGTGCCATCGTCATCGGGATGCTGGACCGCGCGAGCCCGGTGGGACGGACATACGGGGAGCGGAAACAGACGAGCCCGTTCTACCGGCACGCGAGGTTCTATTCCGTTGCCGAGGTCCTCGATATGCTCCGCCAAACGGGCTTCCGGGACTTCGACCTTCGACAGACCATCTTTGAGCAGGCATCGCGCATCGGTCAGGACGAGACGGTGAGGACCGGCCACGGGGAGGGACTCTTCGCCGTCATCCGGGCCCGCAAGGATTGACGGGGAGGAGCATCGATCATGAAGTACAAGGACATTCTTGAGGCGAAGGAACTCCTGGGATTGCCCGAACGGGCCTCGATGGACGAGATCAAATCGAGCTACAGACGACTCATCAGTCTCTGGCACCCGGACAGGTGCCGGGAGGACAAGGACAGGTGCGAAGAGATGACGCGGAAGATCATCACCGCCTACGGCATCATTGTCAGCTACTGCGAGGAGTACAAGTATTCCTTTGCCGAGGAAGAGGTCAAGAGATACCTGTCCGCCGAGGAATGGTGGTTCGAGAAATTCGGCAGCGACCCCCTGTGGGGGAAACCCTGAGAACCAGGGAAAGGTCAGTCAGAGCGACGGATGGATAACAGGGGAAACCGGAAAATGCGGATATCGGTCAGCGGTGAGAGGGTTGAGGAACTGAAGGGGTGGTTCTGGGATTACGTTCACACATTCCAGTACAGCGAGCCCGAAAGGCAGCAGAACATCGACATGAAGAAATGGCACACCCTGCGTGTGTGCGCGGAGATATCATCCCTCGGGACACAGCTGGGATTGAACGAGGATGAGCTGCGTCTGGCCGAGATCATCGCCATGCTCCATGACGTCGGCCGCTTCGAGCAGTACGCACGCTATCACACCTTCGTGGATGGAAGATCGGAGAACCATGCCGAATTAAGTGTGGCCATAATCACGGCGACCGGGATACTGGAGCTTTTTGACGATGCGGTACGCGACCTCATCGTCAGGTCTGTTCGGTACCACAACAGGGCTTCGCTTCCCTCCGACGAATCCGAAACGTGTCTTTTCTACTCAAGACTGGTGCGCGACGCCGACAAGCTGGACATATGGAAGGTGGTTACGGACTATTACTCCCGGAAGGATAAAGACCGCAACACGGCCATCGAGCTTGATCTGCCCGACACGCCTGGATTCTCGGAAGAGGTCTATCATGACCTCATGAACAGGAGGATAGTGAGCATAGGCCACATAAAGAACCTCAACGATTTTAAACTGCTTCAGATAGGATGGGTCTTTGACATCAATTTCAGACCCACGCTGGACCGCGTCAGGGAATGTCGGTACCTTGAGATGATCCGCGAAGCCCTGCCGCCGTCGGATCGCATCGACGGGATCTTCGGCGTTATCGACAGATCCTGCTTCACATGACGCACGGGTTCATCCCGTCTCCGGACCCTTTTAACATTGCATACTGCAATTTCACCCGCGTTATAAGAGTGCATATTGCGTCTATCAGGTCAACCTGTCCTCTCCGTCTGTTTTCTAACATGTAGTGATTACAGTGTTATGCTGATAACCCTGCCAAGGGTATGGGACTTGCAAGGTACCTGTTGTCGGTCAGCAGGCGGCCCGTGATCTCACGATGGGCAGAGAGATATAACATCTCCGGAGATGCGTGGCCGGCAAGGACACATGCCATGAAAGAAGGTTTTGAACATGAGAAAAGGCGGTAGAAGAGGCGGGCGTGGAGCCGGATCGCGCGGGGGCGGCGGCAACCGCCGCGGTATCGGCGCCCGCGGGACCTCGGCTACCGCAAAGACCGGGTTCCTGTCTTCTGTCTTTGCCCTGTTTGGCAGAATGATGCCGTCAGGACACACGGGGCCGCGACAGGATGGCGGCGGGGTCTACGGGATCGACGATGCGCGGTCAACCCGTTTTCCGGCAGCGGGCCCGAGAGTTTCGCCCTTCCCCGGCAGGTCCGCAAGTCCGCAAAGAACCAGCCCCCGCCGCCAGGCGTCGGTGGATGTCGAAAGGTGCACGGGTTGCGGGGCATGCGCGCGGGTCTGTCCGGCCGGCGCCATCACCGTGGGGTCAGCGGCCGCGATCGACACCATGAGATGCACCGGTTGCGGACGGTGCGTTGCTGAATGCCCCCAGGACGCCATAAGCCTGGCGGAGATACCGCGCGCGGCAGACACAACACCACTATCAACGAAAAAGGAGAAATAGCAATGGCAGTTATCATCGACAGCACGAAATGTACCGGATGCGGTTCCTGCGCTGAGGCGTGCCCTCTTGAGGCGATGACGGTGAACGACGGGCTGGCCGCGGCTGATCCCGAGACCTGCGTCGAATGCGGTATTTGCATGGAGGCGTGCACGAACGGCGCGGTCTCGCTTCCGTAATCTTCGATGATCCGAGAAAACCCGCCGTAAGGCTGGCGGGGCTTTCCACGATCGCCCATGGTTGACAATCACAACAGGACCATCAACTATCTCCGTCTCTCGGTGACGGACCGGTGTAATCTCCGCTGCATCTATTGTATGCCGGAGGAGGGCATCCGATTCGTTCCGCATAACGATATTCTCACGTATGAAGAGATGCTTCGCGTGGTGAGACTATGTGTCAGGAAAGGTATCAGGAAAGTGAGGCTGACCGGGGGAGAGCCCCTTGTACGACAGGGGATCGTCGGTTTCATCGAAAAACTCAACAAGATCGAAGGGCTTGAGAAGATAGCCGTAACGACAAACGGGGTTCTTTTGAAGGAATTTGCCTCCAGCCTGAGGCAATGCGGGATACGTCATATAAACGTGAGCATGGACACCTTGAGGAGAGACCGTTTTGCGCACATCACCCGGCGGGACGTCTTCGATAAGGTATGGGCAGGCATAGAAGAAGCGGAGTCGCTCGGATTCGATCCCATCAAGATCAACGTGGTCGCCTTGCGCGGCGTCAACGATGACGAGGTTCTCGATTTTGCACGATTGACCCTTGAGAAACCCTACCGCATCCGGTTCATAGAAATGATGCCCATCGGGGAGAACAACAGCTGGAGCAAGGAAAGATTCATCTCAGCGGAAGAGATCCTCGCTCGCATCCTTCCACTCGGCAAGACGGTTCGCGTGGGATCGGGGCCCCTCGACGGACCCGCCGACTATTACAGGCTTGAAGGGTCCCGCGGGATGATAGGTTTTATCGGCGCCTTGAGCAACCATTTCTGCGCAAGGTGCAACAGGCTCAGGTTGACGGCCTCCGGTCAACTGAGGGGGTGTCTTTTTTCCGACGACGAAACCGACATAAGGACCCCCCTGAGAAGGGGTGAAGGAGATGACGTCCTCCTCCGGTTGATCGAAGAGACCATTCTCAACAAACCGGCAAGCCACGGAGTGCGGGAATGGATGCCCCGCAATTGTGTACGCCCCATGAACCGCATCGGTGGATGACCCCGGGAAAAAGCGGCTATCAGGAAAAGTGAGCTCTGGGGTCCATCGCTCAATCAGCCATTGCTTTCTTGCCGGCCAGGTCTGCCCGCAGTTTGTCTTCCTCCGCTTTGTCGGCTTTTTCCATCTCTTTCACGTCGACGGTGACCTTGTCGATCTTGCCCGTGAACCTGTGGGGTGCCGGGACTCCATAGTCCTCCACGACCGGCGTCTCCCCGTCAAGACCGACATCGGCCCCTTCGTCAGGTGAAAAGATGAAGGCATGCGTACCCTCGATGCGCCCCTCGGCGACCTTCTCACCGTTGACGGTGAGCGTGGCCGAACCGCCTTTGCCGAAGCCATTGCCGTCATAGACGAACTCGTAACGGATGGTCGCCTTCCCGGAAGGCAGGCTCTTCGGAGAGGCGACAGTGTAACGCTTGAGACCGAGCCAGTTGTAAGTGAATGCCGGTTTTCCGTCCCTGACGTAGAGACTCCATCCCCCGAACCGTCCGCCCTGGGCGAGGACAACTCCCCGGACACCATCGCGGGGCACCTGCACCTCTGCGGTAATCGAGTGAGACCGGTTCTTCACGTTGATGAAAACATTCTCCGACATACCCCGCATTCCTTCGTAGACGGTGAGCGACGTCCGATCGCCCATCAGGTCCGGACGACCGGCAACGGCAGCGTTCATGCGTTCCTGAATACGGTCGTCGATGGGCAGAACCCGGTACTTCACCGCCTCGGTCATGAAGAGGTCCTGCATCTCTTTGAGTTTGTCGGGATGCTTTGCCGCCAGGTCGTACGCGAGGCTGAAATCGGTCCGTGTATTATACAATTCCCACCTGTCCTTTTCCAGGGAAGCCCGGGGAGCGGCCTCCCACACCGCCTTGTGCACGGTGCCGGCAAGCCAGCCGTCATGGTAGATGCCGCGGTTGCCGGCTATCTCGAAATACTGGACCAGGTGGCGGTCTTTTGCCCGGGCGTCGTTAAAGGTGTAAAGGAAGCTCACACCCTCGATGGGGGTCTGCTCGATGCCATCCACCCGTTTCGGCTCGGGCAGGCCCGCGGCCTCCAGGATGGTCGGGGCGATATCGATCACATGGTGCCACTGCGAGCGGAGCTCGCCCCTGGCCTTGATCCTCCCGGGCCAGCGGACGACCATCCCGTTACGGGTGCCCCCGTAATTGGAGGCCACCGCCTTCGTCCAGGTGAACGGGGTGTCTCCCGCAACCGCCCAGCCCGCGGCATAGTGCCCGTATGTCATCGGCCCACCCAGATCGTCGATGCGCTTCAGAATATCGGCAATGTTTTCATCCACTTTGTTGAAGAAGGCCATCTCATTGAAAAGGCCGCTCATGCCCCCGTCGGCGCTGGCACCATTGTCACCCGGTATGTAGAAGACCAGCGTGTTGTCCAATTGCCCCATGCTGTCGATCGCATCGATGAGCCGGCCGACCTCGAAATCGGCGTACTCACCGAAGGCGGCATATATCTCCATCTGGCGGGCAAAAAGCCTTTTCTCGTCAGGGCTCAGCTTGTCCCAGTCCTTGATGGCGTTGGGCTTGGGCGCCAACTTCGTGTCCGGAGGCACCACCCCCAGTTTCTTCTGCCGCGCCAGCGTCTCTTCCCGCAATTTGTCCCAGCCCTGGTCGAACTTCCCTTTGTATTTCGCGATCCACTCTTTCGGCACATGGTGGGGCGCGTGGGTCGCACCGGGAGCGAAGTACACAAAGAACGGTTTGTCGGGGGTAAGTGATTTCTCCGCTTGCACCCACTTGATGGCCTGATCGGTCATGTCCGTCATAAGATGATAATTCGGGTCGCTCGGCGTTTCCACCCTGGTCATACCATCATAGAGCGCGGGCGCCCACTGGTTCGCCTCGCCGCCAATGAAACCGTAGAATTTGTCGAAGCCGCTGCGCGTCGGCCACCTGTCCGTCGGCCCCGAAGGGCTCACCTCCCACGCGGCGGTCTCGTGGCTCTTGCCGAATGCCGCCGTGGCGTAGCCGTTGTAGCGCAGCATCGTCGCCAGGGGAGCAACGCTGACGGGGCGCTGGCCGGTGGCCCCCGGGAAGGCGGTTGCCATCTCCATCACCAGCGACGCGTTGCAGGTATGGTGGTTCCGCCCGGTGAGAAGCGCCGCCCGCGTGGGCGAACTGACACCGGTGGTATGAAAGTTGTTGTAGCGCAGACCCTGATCCGCCAGACGCTGCAGGGTGGGCATATGGATCGGCCCGCCAAAGGTGCCCGGCTGGCTGAACCCCATGTCATCGAGGAGTATGACAAGCACATTGGGAGCACCCTTCGGCGCCTTCACCTCAAACCTCGGCGGAGGTGTCGCCTTCCGCACATCCAGCACGGTGCTGTGCGGGTAATCAGGCTCCGATACTGGCAAGGCGGTTCGATCAACCGTCGTCTGCGCCCCGGCCGCTGCAGCAATGATACTTCCAACGGCAATACCCAAACTCGTAAAGCTGACCCTTCGTCCCATCATCACTCCTCTGCGCTGAAGGTATTTTTTCCAGACTTTGTTTACATTATCGGAGAACCATTGTCAAACACTATCCCCCCTGCTGTGACCCCGGAGCCCCCCTTGAATGAACGAAAAAGAAGGCCCCCTGGGTGGGGGCCTTTAAGTGCAGGATGAAGTTCTTTAGGTTCTAGAGCTTGCGGACGTTCTCTGCTGCCGGGCCTTTTTGGCCCTGAACGACATCGAAGCTGACCCGGTCGCCCTCGGACAGTGATTTGTAACCTTCTCCCTGGATCGCGGAATGGTGGACGAACACGTCCTTGCCACCGTCCTGCTCAATAAAACCGAATCCCTTTGAATCATTGAACCACTTTACTCTTCCTTCTGGCATCTTTTCTCCTTAAGAGATACTCTCTTGTGCGAAAATACGACGGATTGGACCATCAAAATCTTTTTGGCTGTTTCTCCTGTCTCTTCGCTTCTTTCTGCTGCTGTTTCCGGACGTTTTGCTTCTGACCCTTTTCCTTGTCCTTCTTACCCTTGTCTCCCATACTTACCCCCTTCATCCTTCACAAACACTTTCGGTGCTGCCCGTTCTTTTCTCCTCCCTTCTTTGATTCTAGCAGAACAAAAGGCAACTCGCCACAGACACTTTCATCTATTTCCCGGACACAGTGGGCCGACCGGGGTTGCATCGGGGAGGGGACCGAGAGCCAGGCAGTGGATCTGGAACTCCAATCCGGCTTGACACATCATATGGTGTTAATGTAAACAATCTCATGAAGGCAAATGGATCAGCAGGTAGTGCTGCCGTTGTTCTCGCCCTGTTATTGATAGCCGCCCTGACTTCAGGGCCTCTGTGTTCAAGCCTTTTCACTGTACCGCACGATTTCGGCAATGATGTTTCTGGCCACACCAACCTTCTTCTGTCTCAGAAATGGGGATCCTGCAAGACAGCCGTCAGGCCTGTCCGACCGCCGTCGACCTCAGTGTTTCATACGGGAATATATCTGGAGAACGGGTCAATCCCTGTCGCATCCGGAGGAAAACGTCCCGTAGCAGCTCTCCTCACCAGTCCTACCGGCTCCACCTGCGCATATCTGCACAACCTTAGTCTTCGCTGTTAAGCCAAAGCACGCCGGAGATCCACCCGGTCAGTTGCGTGATGTCCTTGTGGGATCACACATGCCGGACGCGGAGGCTCACTCTATCAGCAACTGCAGCCTCGGGCTGGCACAAGATATCACGGTGGTAGTTGACGGCAGAGTAAAGTGTAACGGACGAAGATCTCTTTTAGTGGGGCGCTGTGCATCTCGGACACGGGAGGGTTAGAACATGACACGTATCCGATCTATTCTGGCTGCAACCGACTTTTCCCCCAATTCCCGCCATGCCGCGGAACGTACGGCAATGCTCGGTGCAACGTTGGGCGTGCCGAGAGGGTTGCTGTTGCACGTGTTGGAGGAATCATGGCTGGAGAGTTTGAAGCGGTTCGTCGGGTCGCCGGCCGAGGTTGAACGCGGGATCATCGATGATGCTTCGAATTCCCTCGTGGAACTGGCCGAAGAGATCCGACAGGCATCGGGTTTTTCCTTCAAGACACAGGTCCGCAAGGGCAGTACGCTGGACGGGATCGCCGAGGCTGCTTCAGATCACGACCTGCTCGTGGTGGGTGCTCACGGTCGGCACCCGGTACGGACCCTGGCCCTTGGCACTACCGCCCAGCGCCTTCTGGGCAAAACGCGTACACCTGTCCTTGTTGTTAAGGGCAAGCCTGA
>JAAYAK010000213.1 GCA_012719415.1 Syntrophorhabdus sp. | reverse complement strand
GTTTTTTACTGCAACAGGGCTTTTGCTGGATCCCGGCCTTCGCCGGGATGACGGGGGAAGAGGGGATGTGGGGAAACCTTCAGGTTGTGCGACAGGAGTGGGACCTTCACAAGAGAAGGATCGGCATCGGAATTTGGTCATTGGTCATTATCTGTGTTCAGAGAATGCGCTCGGGATGGGTAAAAATATTCCCCCTGGGGTTTCTGAGTGTGCCTATGAGTGTGATGCCGAGGGCGGTGGCCGTCTCTATCGCCAGCGACGTGGCGGTGGACACGCCCGTTACGATCTCGGCCCCGAGCCTCGCCGCCTTCACCACCATCTCGTAGCTCAGGCGAGAGCTTAAGTGAACGATGACCGCCTCACGGACCCTTCCTTCGATGAGGAGTTTGCCGATGGCCTTGTCGAGGGCGTTGTGACGTCCCACGTCCTCGGCGAAGGCCAGGAAACCACCCTGCCCGTCAAAGAGCGAGGCCGCGTGCGTCGCTCCCGTCAGATGATGGGCCTTCTGTTTGTCCACCATCATTTTCTGCATGGAAAAGAGGTCGGAGAACCCCACCGTTGTCCTGTGGTCTATGACGGGTATCGACTTCGTCAGGTCGGCGATCAGGTCGGACCCGCAGGCCCCGCAGCTGGAATACACCGCCAGCTGCCACCGCTTCTGCGCGGGATGTCCGCCCGCCTTCTTCGTGTCGCTCAGGTAAACATTCACCCTGTTCACCGACGCGTCATTGCAATAACTCGCGCCGGCGACATCGTCTATTGACGCTATGATCCCGTCGGTAAAACAGATCCCCAGGGCGAGAGGCACTTCCTCACCGGGCAGGCGCATCGTCGTGTAGAAGGGCTCGTTATCGATGCACACTTCAAGAGGCTCCTCGATGGCAACCCGGTCAACCCTGCGGACAATGTCCTCACCGGAACGCTTCACCACGAAAACCTCACGCACATCCACCACCACAAACCTCCACAAGAAGGATATAGAAAATGGTTCAAGAGTTCAAGAGTTCAAAAGTGAAAGCCTGTCCCGTTCTGCGCTGCGCTGGTCAATGATTGCGTTGGCAGGAAGCCTTCGTCTTCTCTCGACACAATTCCAGCGCATTTTCTTCCCGCTTTTGACTCTGGAACTCTTGAACCTTTGAACCCTTGAACCGATTTTAGTTCAGATAGTTGAGGATGCTTATGGATTGCATCTTGGAGAAAGCAGCCAGAAGGGTCTGGTAGGTGTTGAGCAACACATTGAATTCCGTGCCGAGCTGGGCAGTGTCGGCGCCGACGAGCTTGGTCTGCTCTTCTTCGATCCGGTTCTTCTTCGCCGTATTGCTCTCGATGAGCATCTCCGCCTGGGTACCCTGAAACGCGACGACGGCATTGGTCTTCATCGCCGCCGCCCGGGCCGTGTCTATGTGATCAAGGTTCTTCGACACCCACGTCGAATTACCGGCTTCGAAGGCGTCCTTGAAGTTCTTGAGGAGTTCAAAAACGCTCAGGTCCTTGACCTGGAAGGTATCGTTCGCGCTCAACGGCGTGTCTGTTATCCCGAAAGCGAACTTGATACGGTTATTTGTGGAGTTGGCAACCCCTGCACCGTCTATGAACATGCCGGCGTCATAGTCTCCGGTATCTGCGTTGCCGTTACTGATCACGGAATCGACGTTGTCGAAACCGAGAACCCCCGCGGCGGTGGAACCGGCGTTCGACCAGTTGAAGGTCACGACGGAACCCGTGTTGTTGGCGACGGCGAGCTTGCGCGTCGAAGCGTCGTAAGCCACGGAATACCCGGCTCCGAGTTGGGTTTGGACCTCCGCGGCCAGGGTATCTCCCGTGTATGTCCCGTTCGTCAGTGTCACCGCCGCGCCGTTCCGGTAGAATGTGTTGTTCGTCGCGTCGATGACGATGTCTCCCGCGGTCGTATCGGCTCCGCCCGTACTTACGGACATTGCCGCCGACCATGTCGAGCCGCCGTCGGTCGAGTACGAGTACGTCGCCCTCGAGGCCAACGCGCCAGTCGTTGCCCCACCCGCGACGATCCGCACCATGAAAGACTTCCTTCCCGTGTCAAAATCGCTCATCTCCGTTTCGCCGCTGGCCGCGACGGAATCGACGGTGTCGAAACCCAGCACGCCCGCGGCCGTCGCGCCGGCGTTCGACCAGTTGAATGTCACCGAGCCCGTCGTGTTGTTCGTCATCACGAACTTTCGGGTCGAGGAATCAAAGGCGACGGAATAGCTGGCACCGAGCCGGGTCTGAATCTCCTGCGCGAGGGTATTGCCCGTGTAGACACCCGCCGTGAGATTGACAGCCGCTCCGTTAACGTACATGGTGTTGTTCCCCGCGTTGATCACGTAGGCAAAGCTGTCCGTGGTGGAGTAGATATCTCCTTCGTACGCGTTGCTCACATTGCCGAAGGCTATCTTGGTGGTACTGTAAAGCGCTTCCCTGCCGGAGAGGCCATATTGCCCCAACTGGGATTTGTCCACATAAATGTTCGTCGCGTCTTCACCGTCGGCTGAGACGGTATACGTTACGGAGTAATCGTTGTTCAGGCGAAAGGGAGCGTTGTCGGCCTGCTGTCCTCCAAAGATGTACGTGTTCCCAAGCTTGGTGTTGCCCACCGTGACCAGGTGCTCGATGATCCCCTTCAGCTCCGCGACATAGGATTGCTGCAGACCGGTGTCCACGGTGTCATACCCGGCGGCCATTTCACCCAGGATCTTGAGCTGTCCGTCAATTCCCGACAGGGATGTGTCGTACATGCCAACAAGTGTCGTGAGACGCTGCAGATTGTCGCTGAACTGCGTGCCGACGCTCAGTTCCGAATCATACTCGACGGACCGCGCGAAGATGAGAGGATCGTCCGACGGGGCATTGATGTTCCTCTGCGTGGATATCTTCTTCTCAATGTCCGTCAACTGCTGCCCAACCTTGTTTATGCAGGATTGGAACAGCCTGTATCTCATACTTTCCGATATTCTCATCTTCCGATCTCCATAAGGGCGCTCATCAGGGTATCCGCTGTGTTGATGAGGCGCGCCGCCGCCTGATAGGCGTACTGGAACTTGATAAGGTTCGACATCTCCTCGTCTATGGAAACACCGGAGACACTTTCACGCTGGTTGGATACCATGTCCATCAGGCTCTGATGATATTCGGAAAGACTCTGCGCGTTCTGAGAAAGGTTGCCCACCGTGCTGGCTATGGACGCGGTGTAGGTCACATAGGTCGTGGTCGTCCCGCCGATCGTCACGTCGGCGCTGCTGAGGTTGGCGATGGCGAGGGCGACATC
>JAAYAK010000212.1 GCA_012719415.1 Syntrophorhabdus sp. | reverse complement strand
GCGCCCGGGACGAGGCTCGCTACACCTATCTCTCCGTTCGTGACGACAATGTCGTGCGGGCGTCGGGGATGACCATAATCGATATCGGGGGAGGGAGCACGGAGGTGATCACCGGGACGGACCGGGACCTTGCCGCGTATGTCTCGCTGCCGATGGGAAGTGTCAGGCTCACCGATGCGTTCGTCTCGCACGATCCTCCGGTCAGGGAAGAAATGGAGAGCGTGGTCTCATACATACAGGAACATCTTTCACCGGTCAGTTGTCCCATGGGGAGCGTCCTTGTGGGCACGGGAGGCACGGTGACGAACATAGCCGCCATGGTGGCCGGGATCGGGACCTACGACAAGACTGTCGTACATGGTTTTGTGATCGGTCTCAGACAGGTGAAGGAACTGATATCCACCCTTGCCCGATTGACGAGTGATGAGAGAAGACGTGTCACGGGGATGGAGCCGGGCAGGGAGGACATAATCGTGCAGGGAGCGGTCATTCTGAGAGAGATCATGGAGCATGGCGGATTTGACCGGGTGAGGGTCAGCGCGGCGGGCGTACGGTACGGAGTGATATACGAGAGGTGCGGGTTTACCGCGTAGTCGGTCCTTTTCGACGCCGCTTCGGGCGCCCTTCATCTTTTTGTATAGACCGACACGGTTCTTTTGTGATAAAAGTCATACAATATCAATAAAAGATTCTTTGGAATCTGAGAGTTTACACTGGAAGCGCTCGTAGAGATCCTTTCCAAAACGCCTCACATGTTTCAGGCGCTCATCGACAACATCCCAAGTCCTGTCTACTACAAGGACACAAGGGGGGTCTATCTCATCTGCAACAGGGCTTTTCGTGAGTACTTCGGCGTTACCGATGAACAGTTCATAGGCAAGAATGTCTTCCAGTTGCCCTTGAGGCCGGAAGAGGCCGAAGTCCACCAGGCGATGGACCAGGAGCTTCTCGCCGAGCCGGGAGTCAGGTCCTACGAAATGAAGAGTTTCAGGGCGGACGGTACGGTGCGCTTTGACCTCAACAAGAAGGCGACGCTCACGGCCGAGGACGGAAGCGTGGGTGGTATTGTTGGCGTCATCATAGACATCAGTGAGCAGAAGAGGATGGAGGAGGACATCCTGAAGGCGAAGAACCTCCAGTCCCTGGGGACTCTGGCGGGTGGCATCGCCCATGATTTCAACAATCTTCTGATGGCCATCGTGGGCAACCTGTCGCTTGCCAGGATGCACACGCCTGACAACGGACGGTTGATGGACTACCTCAATGAGGCGGAAAGGATCGCTTTTCTGGGAAAGACCCTGACGCAGCAGCTCCTGACTTTCTCCCGGGGAGGGAATCCCATCCGAAGCATAGTCCAGCCGGGCGTTCTGGTGAGGTTCGTGGCGGAGCGGGCTCTGCGCGGTTTTCCCATCGATTGTGTCTTTGACGTATCTTCGGACCTTCTTCCCATCGAGGCCGACGAGGAGCAGATCAGGCAGGTCATCGAGAACATCCTCAGGAACGCGAGAGAATCCATGCCGGCCGGTGGGAAGATCACCATAACCGTCAGGAACGTGAGCATTTCTCCCGAAGACAGGCTTCCCCTCATGACGGAGGACTATGTGAGGATATCCATAGCCGATGAGGGGACCGGCATCGCTCCCGAGGACATTCCGAAGGTGTTCGACCCCTATTACACGACAAAGGGAATGGGATCGGAAAAGGGGGTCGGGCTGGGCCTTGCCATCTCCTATGCCATAGTCAGGAAGCACAACGGCAGTATCTCCATCGAGTCAACGAAGGGGCGGGGCTCCGTCTTCCATGTGAACCTCCCGGCGTACAAGCAGGAGGCGGCACAGGAGGCGGCAGCGTCCCGGCGGCTGGCCGGTACTCGAGAGGGGAGCGTCCTTCTTCTTGACGACGAGGAGCTTGTCCTCGAGATCGGGAAGGAACTTCTCGAATACCTTGGCTACACGGTGACCACGGTGCAAAGCGGTGAAGAGGCGGTGACTCTTTACAAGCAGGCAATGGAACTGAAGAGTCCTTTCGATGCGGTCATCCTCGACCTCGCCGTCCCGGGAAGCCTCGGGGGCAAGGAGGTCCT
>JAAYAK010000211.1 GCA_012719415.1 Syntrophorhabdus sp. | reverse complement strand
TACACGGAATCGGGGGCGGGCGCCTTGAACCTCAATGTGGACAGACAGGACACCGAGTCCCTCCAGGGCTACATCGGGGGAAGGCTCTATTACACATGGAACACGGGCAAGTCCTCCGTGATGCCCACCATCCATGCATCCTACGGCCACGAGTTCTTAAGAGGCGGCCAGAGCATCACGTCACGCCTCGCACAAGGCAGTTCACCCTTCAGCATCGAGACCCAATCGCCTGACAGGAACTTCTTCCTCTGCGGCGCAGGTGTCTCGATGTTCCTGATGAACGGCGCGTCATTTCACCTGAGGTACAACGCCCAGATAACCACGGACAAGTATGTCGCGCACGGCATCAAGGGCATCGCCAGACTCTCCTTCTAGCCGCCGGTACGCCCCTTCCATGTGTCCATTTCTTCGCGAATATCTGTCGGTGATACCTATTCCCGCTCCAATGCCTCGCGCACCTTGGCGGCGAGGTCCTGGATCGAGAACGGTTTCTGGATGAAGACAACACCTTCGTCGAGCTCTCCCTGGCGGGCGATGATGTCGGCCGTGTAGCCGGACGCGAACAGGCACCCGAGTCCGGGCCTGACGCCGCGGAGAAGTTCCGCCAGTTCTCGTCCGTTCATCTCCGGCATCACCACGTCGGTGAGCACAAGGTGTATCTCCCCGGTGTAGGTCCTGACCTGATCAAGCGCCTCGCCCGGTGTCCCGGCGGCGAGCACCTTGTAGCCCAGGGATTCCAGCATTTCCCGGCCCACGCTCAGGATCGTCGGCTCGTCCTCCACCAGAAGAATCGTCTCCCCCCGGCCCTTCGGGACCTCCACGCGGTTCTCGGCCGCCGGCTCGATCGCTTGCCCTGCAAAGCGGGGCAGATAGATCCTGAACGTCGAACCCTTCCCCCGTTCGCTGTAGACATTGATAAACCCGCCGTTCTGCTTGACAATGCCATAGACCGTGGCCAGGCCGAGACCGGTACCCTTCCCCGGCTCTTTGGTGGTGAAGAAGGGCTCGAAGATGTGATCAAGAATGTTCCTGTCCATCCCGTCACCGTCATCGCTCACTGCCAGCATGACGTATTCTCCGGGGACAAAACCGGGATCGAGAGCACAATGGGTCTCATCAAAGACCGCAGTCCCGGTCTCGATGGTGATTCTGCCCACTCCGGGGATGGCATCGCGGGCGTTGACGCAGAGGTTCGCCAGGAGTTGGTCGAGCTGAGAGGGGTCGATCCTGACGGGCCACAGATCTGTCGCGGGCACCCAGGCAACTTCGATGTTCTCGCCCATCAACCGCTGCAGCATGTTGAGCATGCTCGCCACGGTATCGTTCACGCAGATGACCCTGGGCGCCACGGTCTGTTTGCGCGCGAAGGCCAACAGCTGCCTGACGAGATCGGCGGAGCGGAGGGCAGATTCCTTGATGACGTTGAGGCTGCCATGGATCGGCTCAGATGGAACACACATCCTCATTGCCAGTTCGGCATGGCCGAGGATCGCGGTCAGCATGTTGTTGAAGTCGTGTGCCACACCACCCGCCAGGCGGCCTACGGATTCCAGCTTCTGGGCCTGACCGAGCTGCTCCCGGAGCTTCTCCCGCTCCTCCTCCGCCCGTTTGAGCTCCGTGATGTCCTCCGATATCCCGAGGAGATAAACCGGTTTCCCATCCCTGCCCATGATCGGTATCTTCTGCGTGTGGAGTATCCGTCTTCCCGTGCTCGTGTCTATGGCCTCCTCGGGTATGTCGAACATCCGGCCGCTTTCCAGCATTTCCCTGTCCTTTCCTGTAAAGAAGTCCGCCTGCTCCCCGGGGAAGATATCATGGTCGGTCTTACCGATGAGATCTTCCCTCCGGTATCCCAGCAACTTCTCGCCGGCCTTGTTGAATCGGACAAATCTCAGGTCCCGGGCATCTTTGATGAAGATCATGTTCGGTATGTTCTCTATGATCGAAGAGAGGAACTCCTCGCTCAGTTTCAGCGCCCGCTCGGTCCTGTGCTGACGGACGATGGCAATACTGAGAAGGACGACCAGGAAACCCAGCGCCGACACGACGGAGACGGTTGCCCAGACAAGGCCCTTGTACCTGTCGTAGAACGAATCGGGGCGATTGACGACGACGCTGTCCCGCGGGAGTCTCGACAAAGGAATGTCGAACCGCTCAAGCTCACGGTGATCGAACATGTAGCGGTTGGCATCGAGGCCCCCGACAACGGGAATACGGTCGGCACTCTCACCACCGAGGACCCGCAGCGCCAGTTGCCCGGCCACCTGCCCCTGCCGGTAACCGCTCACGAGCTTGCCTCCCACAATACCATGTCCAAGATAGACGTCCCAGAGTGAATAGGCTGGAACGCCGCTGTACCGGGAGACCCATTTCGTGGTCTCTCCATACATCATCTGACGGCCTGTCGGGTCCGTTATCAGCCCGTTGATGAAAACGACGGAGCCGCTCTGAAGCCTCTCCAATCGTGTCCTCAGTTCGGGGCCCGGCACGTCATCCCAGAAAGAGACCTTCAGATGGGAGGGTATTCCGGGCATCGCGGCGACGAAGCTATCCCGGTTATGCTTGTCCGCCGCCACAGAAGTCCGCCCGATAACAACGATCTCCCTGGTCTCGGGATGCAGGTGGAGCACAAGCTTCACCGTCTCGATGACCGAGAGATCCTCGGCGACGCCGGTGATCCCCCGATGTTTCGAGACCATCGACGGGTTGAAATCGTTGATGCCGCAAAAGACCACGGGTATGCCCGGAAAGAGACGGTCTCGCTGTTCCAGAACGAGGTCGAGGGCGTTGTTGTCCGATGCAATTACCAGGTCCGGAATCGTCCCCTCCAGTTTCGCGAGAAGCAGTTCCCGAATTCTCCGGGAGAGTTCAGACTTCGGATAACGCCGGGCATCCAGGTACTCGGCGCTTATCTGGATATCGGAGTCGCTCCGGGACAAGGCATCCCGGATACCGCTCGTGACGGCATCGGTCCAGGTGAGACCTGAATGATAGGAATGGATGATGAGAACCTGATTCCTGCCCTGAGGTGATAGCGCGTGTACCGGTACCGCCATGAGCAGAAGCAGCAGCACGATGTGGATCGCATGGATCAGGCGAACGCGTATGTCCATTCAACGTCCTTCTCTTCTCCGGTGTGGCGCGAACCGCCGCGACGGCCGGCGCTTTGCCCCCTTCAGGGTATCGTCAATTGCCTGACGAACTTAAGAAAGATACCACTTCGCCGCTGTGCTCTCACCGATCCTCCCCGTCGTAGCCGTGGAGGGAGAGATAAACACAGGTTACCGTCCTTACGTCCATATGCCCATCCTTTCACTGCTTACCTGTTCCAATGCTCCACGAAGATGAG